>JAJZKY010000585.1 GCA_021803885.1 Planctomycetota bacterium | reverse complement strand
GTCGGGCCTGTTTTTAGATCGCCCGTCTGGCCGACCAACGAAGTCACGCTTCGGTTTACCGAAGCGGCTTCAACGGCCACGGGTCCTGATCCGATGCCTGCTGAAAGGAGTATACCATGAGTGTTCCCAATCCCAATGCACCACCGATGCTTTCACCGGCCCCGGTAGAGCCGGTGGAAAGTCGATCCAGCGCGGCCGAATCGCTCCAACGTTGCACGCGTTTTGCCGGCTTGGACGTACACAAGAAAACCGTGGTGGCCTGTGTGCTGGACGCTGGCGGGCGCAAGGTTCATGGCGAAAGCTTCGCCTGCACCGGGGCGGAGCTGGAGCGTTTCGCCAGGGCACATCTGGGTTCACATGCCGCCTGCGCGTTGGAAGCCACCAGCAATACCTGGGCGGTCTGCGGTATTTTGTCTTCCCATTGCGGCCTGGTGAAGGTCAGCAATCCGCTGAAGACCAAAGCCATTGCCCAAGCCAGCGTCAAGACCGACAAGGTGGACGCCAAGGTATTGGCCCAACTATTGCGATGTGATTATCTGCCCGGGGTGTGGGTGGCCGATGATGCCACCCGCCGCCTGCGGCAGCAAGTCGCCCGCCGCACGGCTCTGGTGCAGGACCGCACTGCGGTTAAGAATCGTATTCATTCCCATCTGGCTGGGGAACTGGTCAGTGCACCGGTGGACAAACTCTTCGAAACAACCGGCATGACCTGGTTGAAGCAAGTCCCCTTGAACCCCCAGGTGCGGGACTACATCGACAGCGATCTGCGCATTCTGAATTCTCTCGAACGTGAAATTGAAAAACTCGATAAGCAGATCACCGCCGCCGCCTGGAAATGTGATCAGGCCAAATTACTGTTGACGCTACCGGGTGTGGACTATCCCGTGGCCATGACGTTGCTGGCGGCCTTGGGGGACATCCACCGGTTCAAGGATGGAGATCATGCCGCCAGTTATCTGGGCCTGACGCCATCCACGCATCAGTCGGCGGAGCACTGCTACCACGGTCCAATTACCAAGCAGGGCAACAGCCATGCGCGATGGATGCTTATTGAAGCCGCCCAGCATTTGGACAAACATCCCGGCCCGCTGGGCGTATTCTTCCGCCGTCTGGCCAAGAAGAAGAATCGCAATGTGGCGGTGGTAGCTACCGCACGCAAGCTGGTGACTATTGCCTACCTGATGCTCAAGACCAAGGAGCCTTATCGTTACGCCCAGCCCGCGACGGTGCAGGCCAAGCTTGCACGCCTGCGTGTTCGCGGCGGGGGACGAAAACGCAAGGGTGGAACGAAAAAAGGTGCAGCCGGGCGGCACCCGAATTACGGCTCTGGAAATGGACAAAAGCGGATTCCCCCGTTGCAGGAAGTCTGCCGGAAGGAAGGCGTGGCGGAACCCAGGCCGCTGGAAGAACTCCCGGCCGGAGAGCAGCGTATGCTCGCAGATACCGGACTGCTGGCGGTGCTGGCCGTGCAAAGACAAGAGACGTTTCGCGCTAATGCCCTTGGGGGCGGGCCATCAGGCCCCAAGCCCCGCCCCCAAACCCCCACCGGTTCCCCATCTTGCCCTGTGGAAGTTTTGGCGGAGGTAACACCATGATGGCACCATGAAAACAAGAAAATTAGAAATCCGCGGCATATCGCCGCATTGAGGTTGACAAGATCAGAGGTACATGGTATCTCCAATAAAAAACAATAGAAGTTATAGTTGTTGTGAACGGATAATGACCAGAATGGCCTGACGGACAGCGGCAGGAAGGGAATTCCATCGCTGGGCGATTTCAAGTAGTTCGGGTGTAAGAGTTTCGGAATTTATGCCGGTATCGGCCAGTGAGTGGTGAATTTCGCGGGAATTTGGTGTGTGTTCGAATCAAGCCGCGATTATGGTCGCGGGTGATGATGCCGATGAACGTCTTTAAGCCGCTGGGCGTCCACATGAGTATATATTTGAGTCGTGGCAATATCGGAATGCCCCAGGAGTTCCTGGACCACGCGCAGATCCGCCCCACCGGTAAGCAGATGTGTGGCAAACGTGTGCCGCAGTTCGTGCGGGTGGGTGTGTTTAAGCCCGGCCATACGGGAAATGCGGTCCAACCGCTGCCATAATACAATTCGGTTAATAGGCTGCCCGGAACGGGAAACAAAAACATTGGCAACCCGACTGTCGGAGACTGCCAAAAGCCGCGGGCGTAACTCCCGCATATATTTTTTCATAGCTGCTTGTGCGGGTTTGCCGACTGGAATAATGCGTTCTTTACGGCCCTTGCCGCATACACGGATCACGCCAAGTTCCAGATGTACATTAAGCTCTGTAAGCTCCGCCAGTTCGCTGGCCCGCAGACCACAGGCGTAAAATAATTCGATGATGGCCTGATCCCGCAAGGCCAGCGGATGATCGGAATCAACCGCTTTCAAAAGCGCCTCAATCTGGGCCCGATTCATGACTTCGGGGAGTTTATGCCAGCCATGGGCGGTGTTCAGATGGGCTGTCGGATCTTCGGATATTTTTCCCCGGTAAACCAGAAAGCGATAAAACATTTTCAACGCCGCCGTATGGCGCAAAATACTGCTGGTGCGCATATTACGCTGCATCTGAAGATATTTGAGATATTCACCAATAACCGCACGATCCACATGGAGCAGGGAACAATCTCTGATTTCCAGACAAAACGTAAGGAACTGTGTCAGATCAGAACGATAAGCCGCCAGAGTGTTCCCGGCCAAACCCAATTCAACATCAATATAGCTGATAAAATCACTTATGGCCGTGGTATAATCGGATGCGGGGATAACCTTAGCGTACGGCGGTCGTCCGCGTCGGGTTGAAGTTTTCATCATTGTGTCCATCCATGGACCTCCTGACGGCCGAAGCTGCCTGGCGGATAATATTGATTCCTGCTCCGCCAGAGGTGACACTTTTCGTATCGCGGATAATTATTCTACCCCCAGCAGATGCACCCTGAACTTCAGCGTACTATTGGGCGGAATACCGCTGCCGGGCGGCGATTGAGCCCCATAGGCCAATGCCGGCGGAATAATCAGTTCGCGAATCCCCCCCACCCGCATTCCTTTGACCCCAATATCCCAGCCGCGAATAACCTGTCCGGCGCCAAGAGTAAATGGGAACGGCTGGTTGCCATGAAATTTACTGGCATCGAAAACTTTCCCATTCATCAACATGCCGGTGTAATGCACAATAACAGTCTGGCCATCCTTAGCCCGTGGGCCGGTGCCAATTTTGAGGTCTTTGATAATCAACCCATCCGCCAGCTTCCGCACCCGCACAGGCTGGGTACCAGCGGTGACCTTTCCAACAACAGGACTGCCGGCGGGTACCACCGCAGTGGTTGGCGTAGTCGACTGTCCGGCGGCTTGTGAAGCGGCATGATGTGAACCGGAATTGCCACATCCAGCCAGAGCCAGAACAATGACGGATGATAAGGCCAGAACCAGAGCTGTTGAACATTTTTTCATGGATAAATAATCCTCTCCAAAGGAGTAACTCAAATTAACCTCTGTATTATGCGCTATCAAAGCCCCTCCGACAAATGCGGGTGACAATACAGAACACATTCGGGTTTAGTAACCGTTCACAGCGTTATAAATTACGAAATATAAAAGACATACTATGGATAGTTTTTCGGTAACCATTCACAACCAGGCCACCAGCATCGCGAGCCTTGCGGCCGCACCGCAATGAATAATGAGACGGCCTGGCGACTTTAATGAGATGTGGCACTGCGCTACACTTAAAAGCACAGGATCGCAATGGTTTTCTGATCAATGTTTTTTACAACAGAGGAAGCGGAGGCGGCGAGGCGTGTTCGCCGCTCAATGAATAATGAGTAAATTTGTGACATGGGCAGGCTGCCCGTGCTGCGGTCTGCTGAATTCCATCTTTTTCAACATATTCATAAGTCACCATTTATTCTCCGCGGCACATAAATGTGCCGGCTAACACATCTCGCGTCCCCTGCAAGTTGTAACCTGCAAACTCTTTT
>JAJZKY010000584.1 GCA_021803885.1 Planctomycetota bacterium | reverse complement strand
ACCACCCCCACCGGCCTCTGGGCACCATACCGTTGACCCCAGACACCGTACCCCTTCCACTTCCAAACGGTTTATGGTCATCGCGCCCGTATCCGCGCCGCGTCAGCTCCTATAACCGCACCGGCATAACCACGTAGACCTGATTATCCCCACTTGCGCCTGCCTTAAGCCTCACCCCGCCATTACTGTCGTTCCAGCCGAACAAAAACTCACCTTCCTCAAGTGCCCCGATCGCTTCCACCAAGTACGTGACGTTAAAGCCGATCTCAAGGTCCGGAACCGGACCTGGCAACTCCAGTTCCTCCCAGGCCTCATCGCGATCCGTGTTGGTAGCGCTCGCCGCCAACGTCGCCCCCTGAAACCGCAGACGAATCCCGCGAAACTTCTCCGTTGAGACCACCCCCACCCGGCCTAACATCTCCAACACGGCACCGCGCGGTAGCCCCACTTCATATTTCACGGTTTGCGGGATGACACGGTGATAATCCGGAAACCGCCCGTCGACCAACTTGGACACGAACACCACGTTGTCTTGCGCCACGCGAATATGGTTCGCCGAAAGGCTGATCGTAATCGGCGCGCTTCCATCCCCTAAAAACCGCGCCAACTCCGCCACCGCCTTGCGCGGCACGATAACCTGCCGTTCCCCGGTAAACCCGCAGCCCGTTTCCATGGCGCACAAGGCCAAGCGGTGGCCATCGGCGGCGATGGCTTTTAAAGCCGTTCCCACCATCTCTAACATGACCCCGTTTAAGTAATAACGCACATCCTGTTGCGCCATACAAAACTGCGTCTTTTCGATGGCCCTCCGAAAGTCGCCACGCGACACGCTAAATTCTGTATCCCACTGAACGTCGAGCAGGTTCGGAAAATCCTCTACCGGTAAGGTCGCTAATTGGTAACGGCTTTTTGCCATAGCCACACGAAAGCGTCCCGCCTCAAGCTCGCAGCGTAAAATGCTTTCGCCTGGCAAGGCCCGCACGATGTCGAGAAACTTCCTTCCCGGCACCGTCACTTTACCGGGTTCTTGAACCTCAGCCGGGCAGCGCGCCACGACCTCTAATTCCAGGTCCGTCCCTGTAAGCACGATCTCACCATCGCCGGCGCTCACCAGAACGTGCGTCAGGACCGCATTGGCCTGCCGTCGTTCGACCACGCTGCTTACTACACTCAAGACCTTCAAAAGATCATCACGCGTCACGGTCAATCGCATATGGGTCCTGTTATCCTCTGAGCCAGTTACTATCTTGTTATACATTTCTCTTTTGTTGTTTTTATTATTACGCTTACCCTTTCTTGTGGATAACCCTCTTTTTAGGCGCCACGCCATGCTTTTTGAGACCCGACAACCTGGGTATAACCACCCCTTAAGGGTGTGGGTAAGCTTGTGGACAGTTGTGCATAAAAGCCGCGCTTTGCGCGAAGTGGCGTTTTCTCCTTTTTTATCGACAGGTTATGTCGTTAATATACGCGTCAAGTTGGCGTAATCTTCTTTGATCCTCGGATCGGATTCGATCAACTCACCGATTTTTCGGCAGGCATGTATCACGGTGGAATGATCACGCCCCCCAAACTCCTTACCGATCTCAGGAAGACTGTGATGGGTCAACTCTTTGGCAAGGGCCATGGCAATCTGCCGAGGCCGCGTCACCTGGCGCGAGCGGCTCTTCGCGCTCAAATCCGAGACCCGGATTTTGAAATACTCGGCGACCATTTTTTGGATATTGGTGATCGTGACCAAGCGTTCTTGGAAGGCGAGCAGATCCCTTAAGCTTTCCGCGGCCAACGTCAGATCAATCGGGCGGCCTGTAAAGTTCGCGCTCGCCATGACCCGCCGTAGCGCCCCTTCCAATTCGCGAACGTTCGACCGTACGCGTTTGGCGATAAAAAAAGCGACCTCATCGCGCAACGGTATTCCCTCCTGTTCCGCTTTTTTGATAAGGATAGCGACCCGGGTCTCGAGCTCCGGCGGCTCAATGGATACTGTAAGCCCGGAACCAAACCGCGACACTAGGCGCTCCTCAACACCCACGAACTCCTTCGGGAAACGATCGGCTGTGATGATAACCTGCCTCTGGCCTTCCAGGAGGGCATTGAAGGTATGGAAAAATTCCTCCTGCGAACGCTCTTTGCCGGCAAAGAACTGGATGTCATCAATCAAAAGGGCATCCAGCGAGCGATAATGCTTCTTGAATTCGTTGATGGCGTTATGTTGCAGGGCCTTCACCATATCCGCCACAAAGCGCTCCGAATGCACATAGGACACCCGTGCCTCAGGCTTATGGGTGGTCAGAAGGTTCCCGGCGGCCTGCATTAAGTGAGTCTTTCCTAACCCTACACCACCATATATGAAGAGCGGATTGTAAGCGCCGCCCGGGTTCTCGCCCACCTGCCGAGCCGCCGCGCGCGCGAGTTGGTTCGACTTACCCTCGATATGGGTCTCAAACGTGAAATCCGGGTTCAGGCGGGAACTGTGGGTTGTCTCACGCCGCGCACTGCTGATGGGCTTAAGGGGCGCCTGGGCCTTGACCGCCGCGCTGCCGACCTGAACGCTCACGCTGACGGTCCCGGAGCCCCCATGATATTGGGCGGCAAGTTCAGCGATCCGTTCCGCGAAACGATCTTTCACCCACTCCGTCACAAACCGGTTCGGGGCCAAGAGCCGCAAATTATTCTTATCCCACTCGGCCTGAAGGGGGCGGATCCAGGTATTAAACTGTTGCGCGGAGAGCTCCTCTTCGAGCCGGTCCAAACATTTTTTCCAGATGGTCGGCTGACTCACGGCTTTCAAACCTAATTTGCGAGGGGCAGGTCGGATAGTCTAGGGCCGGCTCAAGTTATCCACAAGGCATTAAAACTTTCCCCTGAGCCCCCCATGGCGTTGACAAACGGTCGCTGACCTCGTAGTGTTCCGGCCTTTTGGGACTCATCGACCTTAAAGGGTTTGCCATGAAAAGAACATTCCAGCCCAGCGTTTTGAAGCGTAAAAGGACACACGGTTTCCGTGCCCGCATGAGTACGCCCGGGGGACGCGCCGTCATCAACGCGCGGCGCGCCAAGGGCCGCACGCGCCTTAGCGCCTGACGTGCGGTGGCTCGGGGCGCTCAAGGTTTCCCGCGGCATGTGCGCCTGACCGACCCCGAGCGCTATCAGGAGATATTCAAGGCCGGCAAAAAGGTCCGTCACCCCCTCCTTGGGATCATGGCCCTTGCAAGCGGGCTCGAGTACGCCCGCCTGGGGCTTGCGGTGTCCCGCAAGGTCTCGCGCAAGGCCGTAATAAGGAATAAAATCAAGCGCCGGATCCGCGAATATTTCCGTCGAGAACAGGCGCGCCTCTATCCCCTGGATTTCGTGGTCGTCGTTTATCCCGACGCGGCCCGCGCCGACCCCAAGGCTTTTGCCGAGGCCCTAGGAACCTTGTCGCACAAGATCAGTCGTTTATGCGCAAAATCCTGATACACGTGATTCGTGGCTACCAGTACTTCGTAAGCCCATGGCTCGGTCCGCATTGCCGTTATCACCCGACCTGTTCCGCCTACGCCGTCGAGGCCATAGATCGCCATGGGCCGCGACGCGGCCTTTGGCTCGCCGTAAAACGCCTCGCCCGCTGTCACCCGTGGCACGCCGGCGGGCATGACCCCGTTCCTCGCTGAGGTTGCCAGAAACCCCGATCATGAATAGTTATCGTCCGGTACTTTACGCCCTGCTCGCCGTCATCCTGTTTTTCCTGTGGCAGGACTGGCAACGCTGGCAACTCCCGGCACCCCATCCGGCGCCCTCCGCGAGCGCCCTACCGACCGCCCCAGGACAGGCCGGCCCACCGACCGTACCCGCCGCGGTTAAGGCGGCGCCGGCGAGCGTCGCCGTCCCTGGGGCCCCGGCGCCACACCAGGCTTCGTCGGTGGTCGTGAAGACGCGCGTCTTGACCGCCACCCTCGATACCCAGGGCGCGGACATCACACGCCTCGTCTTGCACCGCTATTTCGCTGACAAAACC
>JAJZKY010000583.1 GCA_021803885.1 Planctomycetota bacterium | reverse complement strand
GTAGTGGTCGGAGTTGAAGACGACGTAGAACTCAGGTTGGAAGGAAGTTGAGGCGTCTGGGCCGCTGAAGATACCGCGAATGCGGTCAAGGCAAGCGGTAGTCCGATCCTCTGGAAAGCAAAACGGACTGCGCGCATACACTGCATGGATAAAATGGACACTCTTAGGACTCTAGCTCAAGTGTATGCATCTGCAGAAGGCAGGGTCAAACGGATGCAGCATCGGACTGCGGTCTTGACCTGACCGGGTCCCCCGCCCAGAGATACCACGCCAGCCACGCCGCTGGGGTCCAGAGATACGCGCCGGAGTTTATAGATGGTTGGAGCACCAGGAGTATGAACAGGGCAACGCCATTGATCGCCACGAGAATCTCGATGGAATGTTTTTTTTGCTCCGGAAGCGAGAAGGCGAATATCAGCGAAGGGAGCAGCACTATCTCATCGGAGAACCAGCCATAGGGTGACACTAGGACTGTCACGAGCATCAGCAGCAAACCCTGAATTCTCCAGTCCCAGATATGGCGGTTGCAGCCATAAAACCAGCATCCCCAGATGACGGCAAGAGCTGAGGGCGCAGCAAGCAACCAAACAGCGTGCGGGTCAATGAGAAGCCGAAACAGCATTGAGGCAGTAGGGAAGAATTCCCGGTTAAGTGAAGATGCGCGCATCATCGCGAAATAGTGTTTCCAAATGGACGGATCGAGCCACATGGCAAAGGCAGATCCGGTAGCGAGCGCGGATGCTCCTCCAACAAGGATGCGGAAGTTGCGGCGGTAGACGCAATCGACCAAAAGCACCACCCAAAAGACAAGAAACAGATGCGGCTTGTTGGCCAGTAGAAGTAGTGAAGCTCCAGCAAGGAATGGTCGGCTGCGGTAAAAGCGCAGAAATAAAGAAAAACCGAGCAGCAGAAACGGAGAACTCTGGCCGAGCGCAATGGAGCCGATCGCGGGCGCGAAGAGGAAAGCGAGCGCGCGGTCCCGTGGCGGCACGCCGAGCAGCCAAAGCGAGACCAGAATGCACCCCACCGCGGCAATCGTCCAGAAGAGAAGGCCCGTCACTGCGTTGACTGACCCAAGCGGTGCTGTGAGAAAGATCCCCCACGGCGGGTTGCGCATAATGAGTGGTTTGGCTGCTGTATACCCCTGGGTTTTCTCTAGCGCAAACACCTGCGCTGGCGAGTAGGGATCGGCGTGATGCAGGAGTAACTGCCCGGCGCTCCAGTACGCGATGTAATCCTTGGACGCGGGATGACTGGCCAGGGTAACGATCAGAATGCCGATGAGCGCGATTGCCGCGGCCGCGATCCAGCGAAAGATTTTCTTAGCTATCGGAGCAGTACTGCGCCTGTCTTGGTCCTGCGGCGGGGCCACTTGTTCCGGCAGCGTACTCATCGGACTCGCTCCGGCGTGTGCGGATTTAGCAGCATATTTTGCGGGAAAACCCCACTATACGCTCCATGCGTTGAAGAATGAAAGATTTTTCGGAACGATGGATATGATTGCTGCGCGTATAAAGTTACACTGCGGCCAGCCAAAGATGCGCAATACTCTGAAATTTGTCGACCATGCAAGGCATAGGGTCTGGCTAGAAAGCCAGACCCTATGGTTGAAGGTATTGCAAGGTGGTTAATTACATCCAACAAACGCGGCGGTTGCTGCGTTTGTCGTTGCCCCGGCGCTTACGGTCAACGGTCCGCCGGTCACACCCAAGGTAGTTGACAACACCGTGGATACCTTGATTTCGCTTGGGTTGCAGTCTGCTTTACTGCCGCCCGGTACCACAGCCTGCATATCGAGCGTGTAGTTGACTGGCGTAGTTGTCGCCTGCGTGAACTTTGCACCCGAGGAGGAGTACGCTCCCGTATTGGGCCCGACGCCCGGAACCATTAGGGTGTAGGAAACGCAATCTGTTCCTGTTGGGCAACTGCCAGTTGTGGATGCTGCTGTGGCGTAGGTGCCATTCGTTGGATTCTGCGAAGGCAACAGTGGCACCGTGACCAATGGACCGGATGCTGTTGCCTGTGTGAGAGCGGAAACATGCACGTCGGCAACTGTGCCCGCTGGAGGCGTAGCGCCATTTTGTGAGGTGATTTCTCCAGTGATTGTGCCCTGGGTGGAACTGGCCACTAATGGAATGTTCCCCGCCGCATCTCCTGGCTGGACTCCCGTTTCCACGCCAGCCGAGTATGCAACTCCCGCGCCATCCACTCCAACCGCCACGATGTCATAGGTTCCTGCCGGTAGCGGGCAGAAAACGAAACCGCCTGTGGTTGGATCCGCGGTTGTACGCATCACGACCCGATCGACGCCAGTCGAATCCTGCTGTTCCGCTGCTACCACCACCGTGCCGCCTACCAGAGGCTTGTTATTGGAGGAGCTGACGATGGTTCCATTGATGGAGGTCGATGTCGTCGATACTTCTCCGGCATGGAGTACAGGATCCAGTCTGTACTGTCCATTGCCTTCTTCAACAATCGATGAGCAGGTATTGAAATCAATGTCCAGGTCCTCCGTTGTACCGCCAGCCACATTAAATGCGCCATTGGCGATTTGCCCGGAAGGAATCTTCAATCCTGTCTGTGCCTCGCTGGACAACGCCAGGTCATGCATGCTTCCATCACTGAGCACGACGCAGTTGGCATAAGTGCCACATTTATTGCTCGAGACTGAAGAAGCGGCTGAATCGGGAGCCAGCATAATGCGGATTTGCTGATAACTCCCCGCCTGTAGTTGCTGCGTGGAACCGAGGCTGGCGAGAAAACACTGATTATTGGCTTGACCGAGCAAGTCTACCTGCATGGGAGAGCCAGCTTTTAGGCTGGGAGTCAGATCGACAAAACTGGAATCGCCCGCACTGGCGTTAGCGTTCGTGCTGGCTTCAACATCGGTGATACTTACATATACATGCGAAAACGGGCCATCTGGGGCCTGACAGGCTGCCGGGTCGCTTACGGTTGTATTGACTGTTGAGGCCTTTGGACTGGTGGGGGTTGAAACGGATCCACCGCTACACCCAAATGTAAGTAGTCCCAATAAAACTGCCGAAGAAACAGAAATCGCTATTCTCATAAATCCTCCATGAAATCTATCTACCGTGCCAAACAATTTGGGAAAAAAGACCAAGCGTGAATCATTCGGCTTTATAGCACCAAGGGTGTCTATAAGAAGCGCATGAGCTACTGCATGGCGATTAACTGCCAAAGTTAGTCTGAACAGTTGCTCCTATGCATCTGACCCTAAGGCTCTGCAATAGTTGCGCCACTGTTGCGAAAAATTTACTAAGCTGTTTCTTTGCAATTAGTTAGCTTAACCATCCATAACCGGATATGGCAATCTGGGAGCGCTGCTCGCCAGACCTTAGGATTGTCCGTCGCGAATTTTTATCGATTGTTCTTACGGTGGCGCAGCGCTCGAATGTAAAGCACTTCATCCATCACTTGTCGATGCGTCAGTTGGCTTTTGAAGGCGGGCATTCGTTCCTTGCCTTCGCTGATAAAGCGTGCAAGCGCGGCATTGGACTGTTTTTGGACCGCGGCGGAACGAAGGTCCGCAGCATGCAGGCTTTTTCCTGTTGGACTTCCTGTCCCGTCCACTCCATGGCAAACCGCGCAGTATGCGTTAAAGACGACTGCCGCGTTCGGGTCCGGGGTTAAGGCGTGCGATCTCTGCCCGAAGCTCGACTGCGTTAGAGTCACCACTATGCCAGCAAAAATTGCCAGTCGAACAACCGTTCGCCTCATGAGTTACTGATTCCTTTGTTTTTCTATAGATGAATTCTGCTGCGAATTTTAGCCTTGATTGCTTTGAATTTGCTGTCCCGGCTGCCCTGCCGACTAAGAATCCAACTTTGCAGCGCAGCCGATACCTCTTTCAATTATGCGTTGAGCTTGCGCATGTATTCGGCATCGACCTTCAGCGCCTGCATGGGAGGCATGTCGAACTGCTCCTGCTCTACGAAGCAATGCCGGATGTGCCCTGTCTTGGCCGATCCCTCTA
>JAJZKY010000582.1 GCA_021803885.1 Planctomycetota bacterium | reverse complement strand
GGCGCAGGATAGGTGAAATTGTTGGCAGAATTCAGCGGGTTGCCCGAAGGCCCGGACCAATCGGCAGTGTCAGAGATAACCGAAAAACCGGCCGCACTAGAATTCAGATATAAGCTGAATCCCGCAAACGGCTCATCCGGCGTCAGGGCGACGTCGATCGCAAAGCTCCCGCCCGGAGCCACTATTGCCGATGGATCGCCGGTTGATGGGTTGGTCAACGACAGCGTGGGCGTTGCGGACGCCAGTGATGCGCTGGCCGCCAAGGCTGCTGCTGCCACGATTGTTTTGAGGATGTTCATAGTGATGTTCTCCTTTGTTAAAAAATATTCAATGACCAATTACCAAATTGCAAGAGTCCCACATCCTTAAACGGAACGCCCATGTTAGTCGATACGAGATCATATTGTAGAAGATTATTTTCCATAAGCGGGGAAATCGCGGGCGCTGTGGTCGGGTAAAGTTGCCCAATCACGAACACGACGGGGTATCGGGAGGAATTGCCACGTTCCAGCCCACTGCGCCATGTATAAACGGCAGCCTCTGTTGAAGTGGGAACCTTAGTACTGCTTGCCGCCGGGATCGGCTCGGGCAATTGCGGAATCTGCAATAACGGTTTCGGCTGGACACTCAATGTTTGTCCGACCGTCAACGCGGTGGTCGCCACGCCAGCGGTAGAATCGACGCCAGTAATTCGACTGCCTGCACCAGCCAAATCGGGCGATGTCGTCGTAATCGTTTCCGGTACTTCGGCAGCCGTTAGCAGAACTCCGGAATACATCGGTGCGTTTGGCCTAGGCGTTGGCGGAATCATCAATGATTTCTCGGCCGTCGGCGCGGCCGTTTTATACACACCGGTATCAGGGGAGTTCAGGCTGCTGGCATCCGTGGTTGCTAGCGATGCTGAGGAAATTGCCACAATTGGCGTCGTAAGCGTATCGCCGGAAAGGGTGCGGGCGATGTTGATATCGTTGGAGTTGATCACCCCGTCACAATCCAAATCGGCTTGGAAGTCTGCACTATTGACGCTTTGGCCGCTGTCAGTCCGGATAATATTGATATCATTGGAGTTAACCACGCCATCACCATCCACGTCGCCGTAAAGGACGCCGACATCTAATGAATAGGATCCCGCGGCACCTGTGGAGGCGTCTTGGACATCGTTAACCCCCACCACCAGAGTCTGGCCATCGGCTACTCCGGAGAGGTTGATTGTTAAGGTGTCTCCAGACACACTCGTTGAGACCAATGTTCCGCTGCTCAGCGACACATTAAAATTGCTGCCCAGAGCAATCGAACCTTGGAACGTGAGCACCAGTTGCGTCGGGCCTCCGATCCGATCTTCAATGCCCGGCGTCCCCGCCAGCGGCAGATTGATGCCGAAAGCTCCCGCACTGCCCTGAATCTTGACGGATTCTGCGGAAGCCAAGACCGGCGCAGAACCCACCACAACAAGGCTGCCTGTGCCATGGCTGGAAGCGAAATCAGCATTCGAAGTCGGCGGAATGTAAGCCGCATCAATGGTATAGTTGCCTGCGCCAAGGCTGGCGGAAAGCACCGCAGTCGCCACACCGTCGGAAACTGCGGTGGGTGCCAGGCTATTCACGGTGGTCGATCCATTCATTATATCGAATACCACCGTCCCTTGGTTAACGGGAGCAGATGACGAAATATTGATGATGTTTGCTATTAACGTGATGCTTTGTCCGTAATTTCCAGAAGCGTTCTGCACTTTCGTGTCCGTAGCGGCAGGCGTGATGGTCAGAGTGCCATAATCGTAGGCGATGCTGTAATTGGGGTCGCCGGCACCGCTGATCTGAATATCGGCGGCGTATGTTCCGGCGTTAGAAGAAGACGAGGCCATTGACGCCAGCGTCGGTTGCGCGGTTAGATTAGCCGCGCCTTCTCCATCTACGAAACCACTGTAGGATACAGTTTGGCTGTCATCCGCCAGGTCCGGGCTACTCCCATAGGTGATGGTCTGATTGGTTGCTGTGATGGTCAGCGGTGCAGGATTAATTGTCAGCGTACCGCTGGCGTATTGAATGTCGTAGTTTGGATCCGCCGCACCACCGGCCTGAATTGTGTACGTGCCCGCGTTGGGCGACGCATTCACAATACTCAAGGTGGGCAATGTGGTTAGGCTAGCGGGCGTGTCATTGTTTACGAAAGCATTGTACAGTGGTGATACGCCAGTCAGCGAGGGCACTTGGCCGCTGTACGTCGTGGCCAGGCTGCCGGCCGTGATAGTCAACGGAGCTGGCGAAATTAGAAGCGATCCGCTGTTGTAACTTCCGCCGAAATTTGGATTAGTGGTCGGCGGGTTATAGGTGGCGTCGATCGTGTAATTGCCGGCATCCAAGGTGCCGGGTAAGGTAGCGGTCGCCTGATCGCCGCTCACCGTGCCGGAATCCACGCTGGCCTCCTGCGTCGAGCCGTTCATGATGTCGAATGTAATGGTGCCTTCATTCACCTGACCGCTGCCGCTGATCGGCGCGACTGTTGCGGTCAGGACCGTGCTTTTGCCGTAGATCCCGGTGGCCGCCTGTACGCTTGTCGCCGTAGGGGTCACAGGCGTGCTGAGCGGGATATCCACCTGCGCATTGAGCGTGCCTTCTGCGTAGAGAGAGAGCATGAACCCGATGCTCTGATTTGCAGGTGGTGACTGTGGTGTACCATCGATTGGTGAATCCACTGAGACCGATGCCACTGGTGGATTAGGCGGCTGCAGTCCGTTCTGGCCGTTTGATCCGAAAATCGTCCAGTCGCCGAGGGCATATTGCCAGTCAGCGGAAAAGAATCCGACATTGATATCGGCCTCAGCACCTACCTCCACAGTTAAGCTCCGGCTGGCTAGGGTTGCCACTGGGGATGGGGTGGTCAAGACGCTTACGGGTGCCGGCCCAACGCTGATGCTGGGGCTAAGCCCCGTGTCCAAATTGAGGCCGATCCCAGCGTTGAATTTTATCGTGAATGAGCCTTCATATTGCAGATACTCACTGCTACCTTGAGAGATCAATTGCAGGGTGTCCGTGGCCGAGAGTGTGATTGCGGTGGCGAAGGGCGGTGGCGTCACCGGGTTAAACTCAAGGCTGACGCTCACGCTTAATCCCTGGTCTGCAGGCATGGCCTCCAATTGCTGCGCCAAGGTTTTGCCGTCACTTGTGTAGCCGGTAATCGCGTTTGCCAAGCTGTTCTGCGTGCCACTCGCGAAGCCCGCAGGCGAAAGAGAGGCACCCTGCAGCTCCGAGCTGATATAGGACTCCAGCCATTGTTCTGGATCGGCCGCAAAACCGACGAGGCCGGTCGTGCCGCTCCAGATTGCGCTTGCGAGATCGCTGAGAGTGCCACCGATGCCCGCCGAAACTTGAGTGAAGAAGTCGGTTAGGCCGCCAGATCTCAATCCGGAGAAGGTCGCGGTGGTTACGATCGGGCCGCTTGTCGGAGTCCCCGCATCACCCGACGAGACAAAAACGCCAATGTTCATACCGTATCCGTTAGAAAACATCCCTAGGCTGATCTGGTGTACCGGGATGGCAAGCAGGTCGCCCGAGGGCTGGTAGTAGAGGCTGGCATTTCCATTCCCGTCCACGTTGATCACAAGCTCGATCGGACCCGGCTGGCCATCTGCGGAAACCGAAACCGTCACGGCATTGCCTGTTCCTGTATAATACGTGTAGGCAATCGCTCCATTGCCCGTCGCATAGAGCGCCAGGAAGGGGTGCTCAGTGCCTATACCTCCTGAATCAACGGTCGTGATGCCGCTGGTGAAGACGATGCCAGCAGCGGCGGCCGTGCCGCCGCTGGGAATGGTCACCGTGGCACCATAGGTGTAGCCGTTGTCAACGGTCACGCCTTGGTACGCAAAGCAGAACTGGCCGGACTGGATGCTGCCAGAGTATCCCTCCATTAACCATGTGCTACCGTTGTCGGAAGTGGTTGGCGCGGAGCCGTTCGCCGTCGGGCCAAAGTTGGCGTAGGCAACTATACCATTGATGCGGCTTACA
>JAJZKY010000581.1 GCA_021803885.1 Planctomycetota bacterium | reverse complement strand
AATGTTTCGCCAGGATTGGATGTGATCCGGATACGCAGTCGATCGGAGAGCACGCGCGTTCCTCCCGTGACTGCCGAGCGATCGCCGCCTGCCTCGCGAATGACCGGCGCAGACTCGCCTGTAATTGCGGATTCATCGACGGAGGCAACGCCCTCGATCACCTCGCCATCACCGGGGATCAACTGACCGGCGACAACGAGCACTTGATCCTCAGCGCGGAGCTGCGTGCTGGGTACATCCTCGGTTTCTCCGTCGGGTAACAGGCGGCATGCGATGGTCTCAGCCTTGGATTTGCGCAGAGATTCTGCCTGTGCCTTGCCGCGGCCTTCGGCCATTGCTTCGGCAAAGTTAGCAAAGAGTACAGTGAACCAGAGCCAGAGCGTAATCTGCAGATCGAATCCGAGAGCGCTGCGGCCTGCAAACACGTCGCGCAATACCAGCGCACTCGTGAGCAGACTACCGATTTCCACGACAAACATCACTGGATTGCGCATCATGATGCGCGGATCGAGTTTGCGCAGAGCGTCCAGGCATGCGGTTGTGACGATGCGACGATCCCATAGGGATTTTTTATGGCCACGTGTGGATGGAGTCATTCCAATCTCTCCTTAAAAGCTGTGTCCGGCATGAAGCAGCAGATGCTCCAGAACAGGACCAAGGCCAAGCGCAGGGAAAAATGTGAGCGCCACGACGATGAGGATCACGCCCACCAGCAGCACGGTGAACAGTGGCGTGGTCACAGGGAAGGTTCCGAGCGATGGCGGCGTATAGCGCTTGCCTGCAAGGTTTCCAGCGAGTGCCAACACAGGGATAAGCATGAGAAAACGGCCTGCAAGCATCGAGAAGGCCAGTGTCAGGTTGTACCAGTTGGTGTTGGCGTTCAGGCCGGCGAATGCGGAGCCGTTGTTCCCGGTGGCCGAGGTGTAAGCGTAGAGTATCTCCGAGAGTCCGTGCGGGCCGGAATTATTCAGACTGCTTAATCCGAGATTCGGCAGCAGAACCGAAACTGCGGAGAAGCTGAGTACGATGAGCGGAAAGATCAGCGTGTAGAGCATAGCCATCTTTACGTCATAGGATTCGATTTTCTTACCGAGATACTCCGGTGTTCGCCCGACCATCAAACCCGCGATGAACACCGCGAGGATGACAAAGATCACCATGCCGTAAAGTCCGGAACCGACTCCGCCGAAGACAACTTCGCCGAGCAGGATGTTGGTGAGCACAACCATTCCCCCCAGCGGCATGAAGGAATCGTGCATCGAGTTAACCGCACCGCAGCTTGTATCTGTCGTGACGGTTGCAAAAAGAGCCGAGTTGGCGATGCCGAAACGGACTTCTTTGCCTTCCATGTTTCCACCGGATTGCTGCTGGTCAGCGCGCTGCTCGACGCGGTGGAGTAGAGGGTTGGGTTGCGACTCAGCCCAGTAGGCCGTTGCGACGCCAGCGAAGAATAGCACCGACATGGCCGCAAAGACAGCCCAGCCGTGCCGCGGAGATCCGGTCATCATGCCCAGCGTTGCCGTCAGTCCAGCAGGAAGAATGAAGATGGCCAGCATCTCCAAAAAGTTTGTAAGTGGAGTAGGATTCTCGAACGGGTGCGCACTGTTTGCATTGAAAAATCCGCCGCCGTTGGTACCAAGTTCCTTGATGGCTTCCTGCGAAGCTACCGGACCCTGCGCGATCGTCTGCGTTGCAATGGTCTGTGTCTGGATTTTCCCGTTGGCGCCTGTCTGCTGCACAGTCTGCGGCTGCACAACTTTGGCCGTATCATAAGCACGGAAGTTCTGAATGACTCCTTGAGATGACAATGCAAGCGCCAGAAGTAAGGCTCCCGGCAAAAGCACCCACAGCGTGGCGCGAGTCATGTCTACCCAGAAATTGCCTAGCGTCTTCTGTTCGCGGCGCACGATGCCACGGATCAACGCAATAGCAACGGCCAGGCCCAGCGCGGCGGAAGCGAAATTATGATAGGCAAGCCCGGCCATCTGGGTCAGATAGCTCATGGTGCTCTCCGGAGTGTAGGCCTGCCAGTTGGTGTTGGTGGTGAAGGATGCGGCGGTGTTCAGAGCCAGAACCGCGGGGACGTTCGGCAGATGCTGCGGGTTCAGGGGAAGCCAGGCCTGCAACCGTTCCAGCGCGTAGAGGATGAGCATTGAAACCAGACTGAATGCGAGCACAGCCACGCTGTACGTCGTCCAAGCCATTTCCTCGTCGGCATCGATGCCCGTCAACCGATAGAGCAACCGCTCCAGCGGAGAAAGCACAGGATCGAGCCACGTGCGTTTACGTTCGAAGACGCAGGCCATATACCGCCCGACAGGCCGGGTTGCTAGTGCAATCAGGCCGAAAAACAAGAGAATCTGGAGCCATCCATTCATCGTCATCAGAATTTCTCCGGACGCAGCAGTGCGTAGACCAGGTAGCCCATCAGAAGAATGGAGAGAATCAGCGCAATTGCAGTTTCCACTGACATCGTTGTCACCTCAAGCGTTCACAAGCGTGTACGTACAGCACGGAGATCGCAAAAAATGCGATTCCGAAGATCACCATGTAAGCGTCCGTCATAGCTGTTCATCCTTTGTCCGGCGCGCGCCGGTGCACTGGCCATCGCAGGTATGTAGCCCTGGAAACAGTGCGGGAACTTGCTGCAGGGACCGTTTCGTACGGCTGCGTCGCACAGCGATCAATTCCTGCAGCACGCGGGAAGCCTGAGCGCCGACCGGGAAGACATATCCGCTAAAGGAATCTATCGTCATCTCGCAACCACTGGAATCAGTGCAACAGATGCGGGATAAAGTGGTGGTGAGAAGGAAATAAAAATGGCATAAAGAGCACGACCGGGACAGTCGCTCGGAGCGAGGCTTCAGATGGTTTGAAAGCAGCCGTTCGGGTGTGCGCGACGCATGAGTTGTGCCAGACGACGCATCCCGACACGGTTCACGTGTCATCGGGATTTACTGCGATTCCTGCGTAATGATATGAACGTCCAGATGCGGCGCACCCTGCAGGAGTCGCTGCAAAGCTTGGTAGTAAAGATACTTCCGGATTCCGTGGACGGCTTTGCGCCCCAGCAGTAGCTGCGTGATGCGTCTCTCCTGCGCAAATGCTGCCAATGCGGTTGCAACAGTATTGCCTTTCAAGAAGACGACCTTGGCTGAAAGATTTTCCGCAAAGCGAACATTAGCCTGCAGACTTCGACGCTCTTCCGGCTCCAGATCGGCTTCACTGCCCACATGGACGACAAATAATTCCGCATCGATACCTTCGGCTATCCGCGCACCGCGGGCAATCAACTGCTTGGCCGAGGGACTGGCACTGATGCAGACCGCAACACGCTCCTGAACCTGCCAATGATCGCCGAACCGCTTGCGACGCAGATATGCATTTAGATTACGATCGACAGCGCGCGTCACCTGGCGCAAGGCGAGTTCGCGCAGCGCCATTAGGTTCCCGCGCCGGAAGAAATTTGCAAGCGCGCGATCCACGCGATCCATCGGATAAATGTCGCCCCGACGCATTCGGGTCAGCAGAGCCTCGGGCGTCAGATCTGCCATCACGACTTCATCCGCGCGCTCCATCACCCAGTCTGGAACTGTTTCACGTATGGGGATGCCTGTGATGGACTGCACGGTCGGCCCCAGACTCTCGATGTGTTGAATGTTGACGGTGGTCAGCACATCAATCTTTGCGGCCAGAATCTCCAGAACGTCTTCGTATCGCTTTCGATGTTTGCTTCCCGGGATGTTCGTGTGCGCCAGTTCATCCACCAGAACAACTGAGGGTTTGCGCTGAACTATGGCATCCACATCCATTTCATAAAAGACTGTGCCCTTGTACTCAAGCGGCACCAGCGGGAGCGAAGGAATCTGAGAAGACAATTCCACGATACCCTTGCGTCCGTGCGTTTCAATCACACCGGCAATTACATCTTCATCACGACTGGCGCGGCGAAGCGCCTCGCTGAGCATGTTATAAGTTTTGCCGACGCCGGGTGCATAGCCGAGGAAAACTTTGAAG
>JAJZKY010000580.1 GCA_021803885.1 Planctomycetota bacterium | reverse complement strand
ATGGGTGCCTTTCGCGGGTTCCGGCCCGCTTTCAAAGTTCATGCGGACTCCCTGCAGCAACTGCTGGGCTTCGTCCGGCGGCATGTCATCAACGATGGTAAAGAGGTTTTCCAAGCGGCCGATCTGAATGATGCCGCGAGCCATCTTGGGCGGGTGGAAGATATAAAGGCGACCGCCTGGCGGAAGCAACTGCATGGTCTCCACCAACCCGGCAAGGCCCGCACCTCCGAATCGATCCAGAGTTTCAAGGTCGAGGATCAGTTGTTTCGGCTGATAATGGGCGATGAGTTCGATGATCTCCTCACGGAGTTCCGGGATCAGAGCCAGCGTCATCGAGCGGCTCAGATGGTAAAAAACCCGCCCTTCACCGAGATTCTGAGCGGTACCCAGTGAACAATCGCGACATCGACGGCGTCTTTTCATGGCGGGCCACCTGCTGATGATGTCGGCTTATGAAGATGAGTGGCGACCCATTGATTCCATCGCTCAATGGCAAGCCGGCGCTGCGTCTCGGGCGCATAAAACTCATAGCCGAGCTCTCGACCGGTTATTCGTTTAAGGGCATAGGAGGAATAAAATCGGACGGCTGGATCGGTGGAGTTCAGGTCTTGAACCAAGGTGGGGATGGCGGCAACATCATGGGTGGCGGCCGCCTGCTTGATGGCGGGGATTTTCAGCGACGCATCCGGGCTCCTGAGGCTCGGATGGCCGAGGTCAAAGAAACTGCAGCCTCCAACCAGCAGACCACCGGCGGTGACGCCAGCGATCATAATACTTCGCCAATACGTGTGACGGTCGGCGGGCGCGGCACTTCGGGCGCGGCAATGAGATCGGTTCATGAATCGACCGCCTTCTGTAAAACCCCGCTCCTTCCGGAGGGTATATTAGGACATGGCATGGTGATTTGGCCAGCGATGCGCGGTTTGCGACACCGTTTGTTCCGGAGGCGGGCGCGAAATAGGCTATAATCCGTGGCTGGCGCCCGGGGCGACGGGTTGGGTGATGGAGTATTTACACATTTAGACATGGATATGCCTGCACGCAATAATACATCAATGTGTGTACGGAGGATAGCGCTCGCCGAGGCGCCCGCTGCCGCGAATTGGATGAGCCGCGCCAGTGGCGGGGTGTTGCAGTTGCTGGGGCATTTCTGGGAGCGGTTGCCGCAGGCATCCAAATTTACGCAGCCTGATTTTCATCTCCTGGCCGTGCTGCCGGAAGATGCACCCTATTCACCGGTGGCAGACTGGGGGGTGTGCCGGGGAGTGATGCTGTACGTTCCCCACGCCCATCGCGCAGAGGTGTTTTCGATTGATTCGGTAGCGGCGGAGCATTTATCGATGTATTTAGGAGGTTGGGAACGGTTGCTGCGGAATACCGAGGCGAACAAAGGTCCTATAACTGATGCTGATGCCTCACCCGCCCCATTGCAGTTCATTACGGGAGATTCTGCTACGATTCACACCATGCTGTCACAGATGCTTAATCTGGTGCGGCGGCGGCAGCCGGCGAAGATGGTGACCAATTGTGTGATGGTTTTGGATGAGAGGGCGACGATCGCGGAGCAAGCGAACGTTCGGCCCGCCCGTGCGGATGACGAAGCGACTCTTAACCGGTGGCGGAGGCTTTATTCGCAGGAACGCGGCATCCTTTTTGAGGCGAATATTATTGATGGCATTCGTGCGGGTAACATGTTCGTTTATGAGGTCGACGGTCAAGTCGCATCCGTAGCGAAATTGGATATTGATTTGCCGACCCATGTCGAGATCGGTGGCGTTTACACTTTTCCGGAGATGCGTGCGCACGGATATGGTACAGCGCTGATGGAAGGTTTGGCATTTCGGATTCGGCAGCAGGGGAAAATACCCATGCTTCAGGTGGATGAATCGAACACATCGGCATATCGTCTTTATCAGCGTCTGGGGTGGAAAGAGCTTGGGCGGTTAAGTCGGGTATGGTTGGTGCCGTGATGATGTTGGGTCCGCCAGGATTCAAGCGGATGACGTATGGGCTCACATGTTCCACGTGGAACAATGCGCATCGTGTGACAAGCAACAGAACCTGCGAGTAGCAATCTCGCTCTCAGTTTGAATCCTGCTGCTGAAACTGCCACCGAGCAAAACAGCTGAAATCGCCATACGCGCATGCAGCAGGCTTACCAGATACACCAAATGTTTTGCGGTTCGCTCAGGCCGTCTGGGGTCAAATATCTTCTGAGATATCCGCGCCATGCGGCCTTCACGGCAATGTAAAGAGCACGGACCATCAACATCCGCATCCATTGGAGTTGACATTCGTTGAATCATGCCGCACCATGTTCCACGTGGAACATAATGGTTGGCCGATACGGCTCGGCGTCTCGATGGTGTCTCAGTGTAACAACATCGGTATCAGCCAACATGATAACCTTGAAGATCGATACGGAGGAACACCATGGCTGGCAAACCGCGACTAGGGAAAGGGCTCAATGCACTCATTACGCAGCAAACACCCACGCCGCCATCCGAGCCTTCCGCACCTACTCCCCATCGACCCGGACAAATCCATCAGATTCTGATCGAACATATTGCCCCCAATCCGTCTCAGCCACGCTCTCCGTTTACCGACGCCGACATCGCTGAGCTGGCTCAGTCGATCAAGACTCATGGGGTGCTTGAACCGATTCTCGTGCAGCGGAAGGATGCAGATCGGTACGAGCTGATTGCCGGGCATCGACGAACCGCCGCCGCCAAGGCTGCTGGCTTGAGTCAGATACCGGCTATCGTAAAAGAAGCGATAACACCAGAGCAGCAAACCGAATGGGCACTGGTGGAAAATATTCACCGAGAAGACCTCAACCCTCTTGACAAGGCCATAGCTTATCGGGCCTATATCACACGATTTCATCTCACCCACGCACAGGCGGCGGAACGGTTGGGCCAGGATCGCACATCGATATCTAACCACCTTAGAATACTGGACTTACATCCAGATATCCAGACGATGATCCGCGATGGAAATCTCTCGTTCGGACATGCCAAAATTCTCGCGGGAATCGAAGAACCCGATCGGCAACTGCAACTTGCCACCCTCGCCGCTCAAACTGGCATGAGTGTCCGTGAGCTTGAGCGGCAGGCATCAACCATCCAAAGCCCCCCGCAGGCCGGCGAAACCCTCGTGCGCGAGCATTCTCGCAGCGTCAAAAGTGCTCACGTCATTGAATTGGAACAGGAACTCTCCCGAAAGCTGGGCACAAAACTTCGCATTTTCCCCGCCCGGCGGAAAGGTTCAGGCAAGTTGGTGATACAATATTTCTCGCTGGATGAATTTGATCGGATCGTGGGGGCCCTGACGGGTAATTCCGATTGATTGCGGAAAGAGTAAAGTTTTAACGTATCGGAGCCGCTTGGATTCTTCATCACCCAACATTCTCGCCCGGCTGCGGGAGCTATTTCCTGATGCACGAGTCACGACGTTGCGAAAAATGGTGGCTGATGGACGCGTTGAACTCAACGGCGTTCGCGTCCGATCTGTTAATCTGCCCGCCCCGGCAGGAGATCAAGTCACCGTACGCGATCCCTCCAATCGCAACCGTGTCCCCGGCAAGGAGATCATATTTTCAGATGCACATATTTTGATATTTGATAAACCTATCGGGCTCATCACCTCCACCACCCGGGATGAACGTCGGCCAACCGCCATCGCCCAATTGGAAAGGCAGATCGATCGTGCTCAGCCCGGGAGCAGGATCTATCTCGTGCATCGACTCGACCGTGACGCATCCGGGCTGCTTATTTTTGCCCGCGATGTTCGCACTCTTGCAAACTTGAAGATGCAGTTCCGCCGCCACACCATCACGCGCCGATACCAAGCTTGGGTGCATGGGCATCCTCCCAAGTCCGGTGAGCTTACCGACACCCTGGCCGAAGATGCGCTCGGACGGGTCAGCCGAAGCCCATCCGGAAAACCCGCCCGACTGCAATATCGTCTTATCAGGACGCTAGGCCCGTATTCGCTGCTGGAAGTGGAACTCTACACCGG
>JAJZKY010000579.1 GCA_021803885.1 Planctomycetota bacterium | reverse complement strand
GACCAGCTGGTGAGCCAACTGGCAATGACTGCGCAGGCGGGGATAGCAACGGGACAGTTGGAAGAAGCAACTGCGTCTCTTGCGAACGTAGATGACAGGATTGCGAAGGCAACAAACGTATTCTCTGATGCGGCGGAAGTCGCAAGTGTCGGGGAGGCGCAACTGACGCTTCCATTTGTGGCAGGGAAAGCCGCGTCTGTGCTCGGTCTTCTTCAGAGTCTTCAGCAGGCGGTGTCTAGTATTAGGGCACAGACGGCCGGCGGGCCGTCGGGTAATGTGCAGAAGCTCCTCTCGGCCTTTGACGCTGCGAAGAGTGCAGTGTCATCTATAGAGGAGGAGGCGGCGAAATTGCTGAGTTGATGTAAGCGGCGGGTGTGGGTGTCTGGGGAGCTCAGGTGGGTATTGCGCAGTGCGAATGCGCACCGGCCTGTTTACGGAGTGGACGGAGGAACGCGTGAATAGGGTGCCGCCGAACGTTCTAGAGTGCGTTGCGCGGACAATTCGGGGACGCAAAGGTGGGGAGCGATGGAGGGCTACAGACTGAGGGGACATGCGCGCGTATGGGTGGCGAAATGGTGTAGCGACGGATCAGTGTGGAGAGTGGCGTAAGATTGATAGACGGTAACGTTTGAACTTACCGATCTAAACGTCGACGCGCTAGCGGCAGGGAACAACGTGTTGTGCGTATACGCGGAGAAGAGCGTTTAGAGGCCACGGACGCCGGTTTAACCGTAAGTGCGAGGAGCGCTCGACGGTAAGCAAGTGTCCTTGGCCTCCGCATGGAAAAGGTTGGGCCTGTGACGTGGAACATCGCGTCGCAGAGTGGGGGAGTGACCGCGCACTAGTGGACATGGGAAATGGGAGAACGTGCAGCGACGCTAGCTGCCATTCCAGCGGGTGTGAGTCCCGTCGGTGGAGATTGCCCAGTTGACACCGTAGTGATATCCGGCGGCGGGGAGGGCGACCGAACCGTCGAAAGCCTGGAAGTAAAAGCTTCCGAAAGGGAGGCGAGCAACTCAGCAGGGTGTAGCGTAAGCGAATCAGTAAGCCCCGAAAGGTTGACTTTGGGAGTGGCCGAACCGTTGAGATCTCTCGGTGAAGGTCAGCGCTCGTCGTGAAGGAACTGGGTATATGCAACGACAGGCTCCCCGGGGACAGTGAGGACGACATGCTGGGAAGGAATGGTCAGCGAAAGCGCGGAACCACTCGCGGGTCGCCGAGGCGCTCCCGCACAGCGAAGGCATCGCATATAAGCCGCTGGGCGGTGAAGTTGTGATGTGCCGGCGAGTGGGGCGGATGGGGCCGGATAAGCGTTGATGGACCGGGACACTATAACCCGGACCGGAGTGAGGGCCCCTGGGGTAGAGCGGCATAGGTCGCTCGAATGGCGGTGCTTGACGACGTGGGAAGCGGACGGCTCAGAACGTCGGCTCAATCGCCGCGAACCGAGAGCACGAAGGACGGAGGCAAACCGCAATCTTGTGATGGGCATGCCGGGAGCAGGCTTAACCGGCCGAGATTTCGGGAAGGCGCTGTCTGAAAGGCCAGCCTTGGAGCCGTACTGGGGGAAACCCGCCGTACGGAATCTTAGGGGGGACAATGGAGACGTCGGCATCATTCGAAGCCCGGTCCGCGCCATTGTCCTACCCGACTCGGTGCCTTCTCGCGCCTGAACGGAAAGAGCGTATATTCATCGAGAGACGATAACATGCGGACGTCAATGAAGTACAAGGGGTTGTTGAGTATCACTGTAGCAATTCGGCTACCTTGGGACTTTAAATCGCCAAGGAACTCGATTTTTCTACCACCGAGAAGGGCATCTCCTTGGATACCTAGATGGATTTCGTACGCTCGTGATTTTCGGAACCGCTCACGGAGCGACTTTCGGAAGCGTGCGAATGCGCTCAGGGACCTATTGAATCGGAACTTTTTAGTTCAGTTCTCCGGTTGGGAAGGGTACAGGCTGGAATCGCTTGCACAAGGGAGTCACAGAGAGGGGGACGCCAGGTACAAGCAATCGCGCAGTGTGTTTTGGCCTCCCAACAATTGTACTATCCCGATGTCGCTCCAGTTCGGTACAGCGGCGCACAAGGAGGCGTCGGCCAATGCAATGGTCACAACGGACGATGTCGAGAATTCTGTCAACGAATTCGTTATTGAACCGTCTTCAAGAACACAACCGAACCATTATGCGGTGCGCGACTGTATTGCGCACGTAATCGCGGTACGCAGATCGCAACTCTATCATCCTGCCGCAGCGGTTCGACGCCATAACGTCTTTTTGCCACCGGGAGAATTGAGCGTAATAGAGGGGCAGAGCCGGTCACGATTTATTGTGGTGGCGTATCTGTCATTCTTCAGAAACCCAGATTGCGTAAGAGTGAGGCGGACATTTACATTCAATACCGTGTTTGTTCCTGTGAGAGACGATGACGGACCAGCGGAAATCACTATGGAGAAGGCACGGAGTTTCATGGCGTCAATAGAAATACATCCTTCAAAGAAGGAGACGAAGGATGGCATGAAACTGACCGGAGATTTGCCGTCGTTTCTCTATGGCGGGACACCAGAAGGGGAATTTGAGGGTTTGAAGGACCTAGGAAGAAAACTAGTGAAACAGCTGCCTCCGTTTTGCGCTTCCGCGACAAATCGTAGGAGGGACGAGGGGAAACGAGATGCGCAGATTAGTGCCATCCTGCGTAATCAATTGAGCGCCTCGGTGATCTGTATCGCAGCGCTTGCGGTGGTGAGTGGGGACGGTGTGGGATATGGGGTAGGGAAAGAGATAGACGACCAGATGCTGGCAGAGTTCTATATTTCCAATCTTCATAAGAGCTGGGATTGGTCATGCCTCGAGAAGGAATGCAGAGATGGTGCGGAGGTGGCGAGTAGTTACTTCGGATATCTGAATGAGTGCAGTGCGGCGGGGTGCGTGCTCACAGTTGCTGATGCGAGTAAGGAACGATTTCCACAGTGGTCGATTCTTTGGAATTTTGGTTGGTACGCGCACCTGGCCACGGCGTTGGCGTCTGCACGCCAGCTCGTTCACAGTTTTCACCATGAACTGGATAAGCGTCCGAGGGATTTCAGAGCGTTTTTGGCGTTGACGGAAGAGTTTACAACAGACTTTGATGAAAGTTATGGTCTCGACTTAAAGGCGAATCAATTTAAACAGCAGCATCAACGGGCGTTGGAAATTTCAGGATTGGATAGGGATAGGCAGGAGCTAGATAGAGAACTGAGTAAATTCAGTGAGAGTCAGGACGCGCGGACAATGCACCGGTTAACGCGGTGGATCTTGGCGCTGACTGCTATTGTTGTTGTCTCGGCAGTTGTGACATTATGGTTTGCGAGAGCCGGCAGGCTGACGTCGGGTGTTGCGGTATCGGTTGGTAGGAGTGTCAGTTACCACGAAGGAGGAAGTGGCCCCGAGCTGGAAGGCGCAAAGGAACAGAGCCCGCAGGTTCTGCGCGCGAGCGGTCCTCCCTGAGGCGCGTGGCGAAAGGGTGATCCGGAGCAGAGAATGGGAAAGATTGGGGTGGCGGGGCTGTATTGCGATGCGTTCCACGTCGTCAAGGTTGACTTGGTCGTCACGCCGATCGTAGAGTCCGGTTGTTCGCGCGCTTTCGTGAGCGGCCATGGCTTGAGCAACGTCGATCTTGCCGCCATTTTTGATGTACTCCGTAATTCCGGTGGCGCGGAAGGAGTGATTTCCGATCCTCGTCCAGATGCCGGCCGCGCGAGCTCATGAGCACGGCCATCGTATTTGATGGGGCGGGACGGCTTTCTGGTCAGATTCGATGATGGACGGGGCCCTGAGGTCCATCACGGATCGTGACCGCGCCGCCGGTCCTTTCCGCGCTGTCTCCTGAACTCTATATGGTCTTCGATTCGTTCGATCGCGCAGCGGCGGCGCGGTCTGACCGGCCGTCGGGCCGGGCAGAGATCTACCGCTGCGATTGGAGGCTTGGGGGTGTCCGCACCTGCGCCCCGGGTGCGGTTTTGTCTGCTTCGGCTATGCTGAAG
>JAJZKY010000578.1 GCA_021803885.1 Planctomycetota bacterium | reverse complement strand
GGAACCAGCAAGGTGGCCTCAAGGTTACTGCTTCCCGATCTGCGGAAAACGGGAATTTCATATCACGTGACGCGCTCCGGCCAGCGCATCGCGTATCGGTTACACGGCCAAAACGTTCATTCACCGGACAGGAGACCCCATGCGGTTAGGTTTGCATGTTCCCGTTTACGGCTTATTAAGTCGCTTTGGTATCGCTTTTTTCCTGGCTGCGGGCCTGAGTCCGCCTTTCTTATCGGCGAGAGCACTGGCTGCCGACGGGCTGGCCCTTGGCGCGCCGGGGGCGGCGCGGTCCATGGCCCATTCGGGTGCGGTGCCGGCACTGCTTAGCCACCACTTGGCGAATGTGTTTACGGCATCTGAACCGTTGGCGTTTCGGTTTCGCACAGCGGCGAAAACATCCTTCCAATGGCGGGTGTCGAATTGGCGGGGACGGCTCCTCGCCAGAGGGGTGCTGGCCGCGGGTAGCTGGACCTTGGCGCTGCCGCCACTGCCGCTGGGCTACTACCAATTGCGGCTAAGGCCCCTCGGCTCAAACCGATGGTCCAGCTTCGTGCCATTGGCGCGCGTGGCCACCCCCGCCTCACGGCGGCTCAATCCCGACAGTCCTTTTTGCGTGGAAAGCGCGCAAAGTCTGCTGACCACGCACGATTTTCAGGGCAACAAATTGCAGCCACCGCACGCCGATCTAATTTGCTCCGAACTGGAACATTTGGCTGGCGTACCGATGGTGAGGGATTTGATGTGGTGGGGGTGGGGCCGGTCGACGAATCCCAAACCGGGCGTATACGCGTGGGGACGTTATGGGAGAACTATCCATCAGTTGTCGCGGCGTGGCATCCAAGTACTCGACGGGCTGGATACGCGGCATCCGCCCGCGTGGGTGAAGGGATGGGGGCATGATCTGATGGCCCTGTACCGTTACACCCGGGCGGCGGCGAAGCATTTTGCCGGTCGCGTCACCGCATGGGAGGTGGGTAATGAGGAAGACCTGCCCATTGCCGCCGGCCATTGCTCGACTTGGACGGCTGCCGCAGTGCAAAAAGCTGCCTATTTGGGGTTAAAGGCCGGTGATCGGCGGGCCTTGGTTTTAAATGGTCCGATTGCCTTGGTATATCCCCACCGCGCCATCCTGAATTTGATGTTACGCAACGGGATGGGGGATTACTTTAACATTTTCGACTTCCATGACTATGTCCCGGTAACCTACGGCCAAGATGTTGCCACGGCCCGAACTTTGTTGGCCCATTATGGATTCAGCAAGCCCATCTGGGTTTCAGAGGTTGGCTTGCCCACCATGGGACGCAGCCGCCCCTTGCAACCGGGCGGCCATCCGGAAGACAATGCCGCACAGGCTCGCTGGCAGGCCGAAGCGGTGGTCCAAGATGAAGTTTCCCTACGCGCCTTAGGCGTGGCACGGGTGTTCTTCTTTGTATTTCCGCCCTTTAGCGGATCCAATGGCCAGAAAGTCTGGGGCCTGCTGCGGTGGAATTGGACGGTTAAACCTGGTTATGTCGCTTTAGCAAATCTGACGATGCAGTTGGGCAACCGCCATTATCTTGGTCCGTTAGCCTTGGGCACGGGCGTGCACGCCTATCTGTTCCAATCCCGGCGCGTCGGGACCGCGTCACTAACGTCAGGCGGTGGCGGTTCTCCAGCGGACGGCGGCCAAACCCTGGTGGTTTGGGCGGCCAAAAAACAGAGCGTCATTTTGCCCGTCCGCTCCAAGCGGGTTGACTCTTTGCAGCGGGTCAATTTGGTGGGTACGCCGTCGTGCCTTTCGCCGGGTCCTGATCAACGTTATCACCTCACTGTGGGACGGGCACCGCTTTTCATCAACGGGCCCATGGGTTTGCGCCCCAGTGCTGCGCCGCCATCCGCGCCCGCTATCATTGCAAGACATTCCGCCAAAAACTTAGCCATAGTGCTGCGGATAAAATTGGGCCGGACTTTCACCAGTCGTGGCAATTACGCCACCTTGCCAGGCAACCGTGGCCACGCCTTGGTGGAGGCCTATAACTTCGGTTCCAAGCCAGTGCGGGGTGCGTTGTACGACTCCAGTGTCGGGTGGAGCATTCGCGGCCTGCCGCGCCGTATTACCGTGCCCGCCATGGGCGTCTTCAAACTGCCAGTGCAGGTTCAAATTGCCCCGGCGGGGCGGCAGATGATACGGCAACATCCGTTCCGCAAGATGGCTCTGAAACTGGCCGGGCGCTTCGCCGGCTGTTCGGTTGATCCGGTCGTAATTCCCATTCGGCACCCCTTCGCCCGATTGCTTTCCTTTTTCAAACGACGTTCTATGAACGTGGTAAATCCGAAACGATGGAACGCCAATGCTTCCGGGAAAATGACCATAACGGCCGATAAGCGGCAGCATGCCGTGCGGTTCCAAGTGGCTTTTCCGCCGCATGCGGGCGGCTGGGTTTACCCGAATTTTAGTTTGCGTGTGCCAGCTGAAGGCTTAGCCGGGTCGGTCGGAGTCAGTTTCCAAGCTAAAAGGCAACCGTTGGCCGCAGGTCAGGCACCTCCGGCCACGACGTCCAATTTATTGATGGCGGTCAACGCCAAGGGCCAACGGCGGGGCTTCCCTTATCCGCTGGCCTCACACTGGCGGACGGTATATGTGGCTTGGGGCCATTTCAACCCCGCCACCGTGGTGGCTCTGCGCATCGGATGCAATCCCCGCGAGGGTCATTTTACGTATTGGGTGCGTGATTTTAACGTCTATTACCAGCGGGAGAACCGGGCGAAATAAGGCAGGACGTCAGCAACAAATAAGTCTGATCCCGCCATCGTAATGTCATGCGGGACATCCAGCCCCGATATACTCGATGCGGTTACTAATGGCACATTTAACTTGGATATTTGGCCGCAAAATCAGCCTCCTAATTGCGTCTTTCGCCCGCTATTAATGTATCAGCAGAAACCGAGTTGAGTATATGTTGCACGTAGGCAGGAGGCCAAGGATTGGCCGTGATTCAGAGCATGTCGTTGGTTGAAGCCTTTAGTTCGGTTCGCGTATTGAGAAACGCACAATCCAGACCAGCGGCGAGTTGGCGGGATGGAAACAACGGCCCGGACTCAAGGCCGTGTGCCGGGTACAACGGGAAGTATGGAACCGTACACCTAAATCACACACCAAACAGACCGCCTATCATACGCGAGATGAATTATCGCATGCGCTGATCACCGCTATCGGCACCCCGCGGCTCGCGTAACACAGACCAAAGCGGTACAATTCCCGCTGTTGATCAACGCTGCTCGAAGGACGCCCGGCCTGGTGGGTTCTGATAGCTCCCTGGGTGGGCGCGAACGGCAACCGAACCAAAGAAAGGCTGTGGATGATCGGACAGATCGTCTCAAAAAAACGGGTCGCGGACCATGGCGAAGTTTTTACCAGCCAGCGCGAGGTCAACGCCATGCTGGATATGGTGAAGCATGAGACCGAGCGAATCGACTCGCGCTTCCTCGAACCGGCCTGCGGCACGGGTAACTTCCTTGCCGAGATACTTACCCGCAAACTTGGCGTCGTGGAAAGCCGCTATCGGCAAAGCCCCATTGAATTGGAACGCTACACCCTGCTGGCGGTCACATCCATCTACGGTATTGATCTGCTGTTGGACAACGTAACCGAGTGCCGCCGGCGGTTGCTGGAAATAGTGAAAACAAAATTTCCGGGGCAGTTCAGTGAAGCGTTGGCGGCGTCGATCCAATTCGTTCTCCAGCGGAATATTGTCCACGGCGATGCGCTCTCACTGAAAACCGTCGGGGACCAGCCGCACCCCATTGTTTTTTCCGAATGGTCGCTGGTAAATGGCAGCATGGTGAAGCGCCGCGATTTTGAATTTCATGAGTTATTGTCATTTGCCGGGATAAAAGGAAAACCGCTGTTCTCTGATTTGGGTGAAGAAGCCTATTTCCCGGAACCGATTCGTGATTATCCCCTGACCCATTATTTGAGGTTGGCCGATGGACAAGAATAACTACAATCCGGACGTACTGACTTGTCTGGCGAACCTCAGCAGCGAT
>JAJZKY010000577.1 GCA_021803885.1 Planctomycetota bacterium | reverse complement strand
AGACTCAATTGCGGGAATTGACGCAGATGAATCGCACTCAAATGGCCACCTTGCAGCTGCCGAATGGGGGGTCGCGTGGGGGCTACCTTCGTCACCGGGTGTTTTGTCGGCTCCTGCATCTTCGCGCTGCGTACGCCGCCGATTCCCTTCGCCACTGAATTCGCTCTTTGCACCGGTACCGGCGCTGCTTTGGCCAGTATGCCACACCACACTGCGGCAAGGAGAATCAACAGTGCCATCGCCCAAGCTCGCCGAAGTTCCGCCGCCCTCACCAGCTTCAGGGGGCTGACTTCAGTGAGCGCATCGCCGGCCCGCTGATACAATCGCTGTGCAAACCCATCCGCCACCGCATCCCGAGGTCCTGCGTTTACCGAAAGCAGGCTCACCGCTGTGGCCGTTGTTGAAGGCAAATTCAAAAGCGAATCGATCTCTCGGGCCAGAACCATCCTCTGCGGCCACCGATAAACCGCACCCATCGCGCCGGCGATCGCGATGATGGTGATCCAGATCATCGACATGGGAAAGAGGGTGCCCAAAAAAACTGCGATGCCAACGGCTGATATTCGCCGCCGCATGCCCGGCGTTCGACTCCAATAACACACCCCACAAACCGCCGCAGCCGCGATGAGGCAGAGAATCACCACGCGCCACCCCCAGCCGCCGACTGTCAGACGATTCAACAGGACGATCATAATGGCCGTGAGCGATGCGAATTGAACAAGCTGTGCCGCGACTTCAAGCTGATGTGCTGCCGCCGCCACAGCTGCAGCGAAATTCCATTGTCGCAGAAAATATCGCTCGGTCGGTGATCGGGCGTCACGGCCGGAATCTCCGGATATCAACGCGGCCTGTTTGCTGATGCTGCTCATATTCAACCGCCCGGCCATGCGCGTTTTCGCAGGACCCACCTGATATTAACCGCAGGTTTCCCGGTCCGGCTGTGCCTTTTCTACCCTTACACTCGCCGGCCTGCCGACGGCGTTAATACCATCTCAGGCAATCTGCCTATATGACCTCACGGTGTTTCCGGCTGCGGTATCTCAACGCGTGCTTCCGCCACCAACTTTACGGGGCCTATCAGGCCGGACGGGTGCAGCGGAGAACTTTTGTGGTAGTAGTTCCACGTCTCAAATGTATATCGCCCGGGGGTCGGTCGAGGCAAGTTATGAATGACCCAGTTGGGAAAGCGGACCAGCGGGCCACCCAAATGCGGATGCCCCACAGGATGCCAGCGGGGGCGGCCCCATTGCATATGCGTGGGAAGTTGGTCATCGCCAATAAGCCGATTTTGCCAGGTGTCCGTCGCGACAATTCGCAATCGGTTGATCCCCGGTTTTATGGCGGATGTAATGTTCACCTTAAAGGGGGCGTACCAGAGAACGCCCATATCCTTGCCATTTACCCACACCTGCGCCATCTCATCCACCCTTCCCAGGCTCAGAATGATCTGCCTGCCGGTGCCGATGAACTGCGATGGGATGCGGATGGTTTTAAGGTAAGTGCCCGAGCCGGAAAAATATTTAATACCCCCATCCGTCGAATCCGTCCACGACATCAGGTGCGAAAATTCTGCACGCGCCGGGGCGCCCCAGCCGGGTGTAAAACGAATCTGCCATGGCCCATGAATGAAAAATGGCTTCGGCAACGTCGGCACCACGACCTTCGTCTTCTGTCCCTGTGCAAAGGTCAGATCGTAGTCGCCGGCCTTCGGCGTTATCAATTCAAAGCGGCGATCCGAATTTAATACAACCTCCGAATGCGTTGAAAGATGGTGATGCCGGAAAATATGAACCACGTGATCAAGATGCGCATCTCGATGCCGGAATACCACAAATACCGATTCCAGCGGCCCAAGTTCAAGCGGTACGGCCGTACCGCCATGGACTTCTGAATAATCACCGGCGATGACCTGTCGGCCCGAAGCGGCGTACCACAGTTCGGGTACTTTACCTGCAACGTCAAACCAGGCCGTGGTCGCTAAAGGCGAATGGCCACGATTAACCACGAAATAAATATCCAATCCCCGCGCATGGCGGTGAATGGCCACCAGCGGAGCCGGTGCCTGAAAATCGGGTGGTACACCCAGTTGGCGAAGCATGTCGTCCACCGACACATTCCACGCCACCATCCCTTTGCCATACCGATGTTCCTTGATCGTGGTCCCGTTGCAATCTCCCCATACTGTTCGACCGATTGCCGCGACCTGCGCATCGCACGCCGGGTAGTCGGTCAGGCTCGGCGATGCCGTGGGCTTGGGACCGATAATCACCGCCCCGGCCGCGACCAGAGATTCAAGCTTCTTGGCCACGCGGGGAAGCATCAGTTGCGTTTGCGGTAGCACCATCACAAAGTAAGATCGCCCGCTCGGCAGAACGATCTTGCCGTTTTTGACGGTGGCCCGGTAAAACAGCGACAAGCTCGCCGCGTCCATTGAAAGTTGCGTTGGTTTACAGTTCAGCGTGCATGAATCGCATACCTGTTGTCCCTGCCGCAGCATGGTTAAGCAGCGATTCAGATAGGTAAAAAATGCGATACCCGGCTTGTACCACGTTTCATTCTCGCCAAAATGCGAACCCCACCATGCCATCAGAATACCGGGTTTGTATTTTTTATTCAGCGCCTGGAGAGTCCAGTCATGCAGGTAACACCGGTTGACTCCGCTCAGCAATCCTCCATCCAAGGTCGGCTTCAACGATTCCGGCGTTTCGTTCAACATGCTTTCCCATGGATGCCCCGTCAGTGTTTCCGCTCCAACGATCGTTCGTCCATCCGCTCTGGCGGCTCCCGCAACATTCCACGCAATGCCCGAACTGCTGGCATTCCAAAACTCTCCCATGGTGACATCGCAGGCGTCAGCACACGCGATGGTGTTGAATGGGCCTGTGTACGGCTCCAGGCACATCTTCAGTCCGGCCGCATCAATCAGTTTGTGGTAGATATCAAAATCATGCAGTTTGAACAGTTGGGCAATCGTGCGTTTGAAATCATATTTGAATTTTTGCGTCTGCGTCCGACTGCCCACGATGATACCGTCAAGGGTCGGCAACCACGGCAGGGGGTCATAATGCCGCATGGCGATAAAATCACTCCGGAAGTGTTTCGTCCATGTCTGCGGACCCGCCTCATAACTGTCGAAGAGCAGATGCGTGAATGTTCGGCCGACAAACGGCCCGAGATGATTTTCGACGCCATGAATGACATGCTCGATATGAAACGTCGCCGCCTTGACACTTAACTTGTCGGCTTCGAGAGATCGGCCGATGTCATCGGGCTTCGGGATGTCCTGCGATCCCGTGGATGTATATCCATAGCGGAATATCCGCCACGTTCCCGCCGGTGCACGCCACGTCAAGCGCCCCTGAGCGTTCATGTCACTGGAAATATTCAAAATAGTGCCGGGTTTAACAATCTTGGTCACCGGAACCGCCAGCACGCAAACATCCTCATAAAGGTTCTGGATTACGTGCGGTCGTCTCAGTTTCAGCTTTACCGACCCCGGTCCGTGCACGGTTGTAACCGTCCATACAATCTTCTTCATCGATAAAGCGGGAGTAATCCAGGGGCCGCCACTCGCAGAGAACCCGGGGCAGTTCTCCAATCCAACCTTCATGTGCAGTTTCCGGGCCACGCGGCAGGCATACTTAACCATGCCCCACCATTTGGGGCTGTGATAATAAACCGGAGGAACTCCGCTGTTTTCCATGTCCCTGCCGACCGATGCCTGCGAAGCAATCGGGCAGATCGTAACCCCCGCGATTCCGGCACGGTTCATGGCCGTTAAATCCCGCTTGATCCCATATTTGCTGATCGTCAATCCCATCCAATGCCACCATGCGTAAGTGCGATACTTGCGTGGCGGATGCAAAAATTCAGCCCTGAGATTGCCATCCGCTTGCACGGCTGCCCGTGCAGCCTCCTGTTGGAAATTGCACATCCACATGGCTGCAGCCAGAAGGCCGACGAACAGATACGTCGACTTCGATTTCAGGATTGACGAAGTTGAAAACATTTTTTCACACATGAAAAGAAC
>JAJZKY010000576.1 GCA_021803885.1 Planctomycetota bacterium | reverse complement strand
ATAGGCCTTCCATTGTCTGATAGTAGACGCGGTTCTCCGGATCGGTGAGATGCGGCATCGTGGATGTGAGGCGGTGGCCGAGCAGTCCCTCGATGCGCCGCCACGCTCCGCCGGCGTCGATGATGTAAGGCCCGATGATGCATTGATTCGAGTGATGGTGGATGAAGCGGTTGGCATGGACGCCGTTGATCACATCGAGCTGTGTCGGCTTCAGCGTCTCATCGATGCGGTACAAGCCGAGCCCGCTGCCACTTTTTGCGCCGCTCGCCTTGCCGCCGGTGCCAGAGGAGTTGTAGGTCATGGCGTACAGCCCGTCAGCCCAGGGCATCAGAGCACCGATGCCGCACTCGGTACGTCGCGGGTCATCGTCGCCTTTGAAGCCGACGTTGGGAATTCCCGGGAGGAAACTCTGAGCACATGTATAGCCGGCGGAACCTGCGAGCGCGGCCAAGACGGAACGGCGGGATAGCGATCGTGCGAAGGAAAGCATCGGTCCTCTCTTTCGTCAGAAGTTAGTAACGATCCTCCGGCTGAGCCGGAAAGTCATTCATTGAGTAGTCAGGTCGCCATCAGCATCAGAGCCAACGGACGTTCCAAAGGCGCTTCCACTAATTACTAAGTCTTGATTCTCATGGGTGCGATGAAGCAAGACAACCTCCTATCGGCGATCATATGAAGCATCTCCCTAGGAAAACCGGTAACCAAAAAATAGGTCAGAAGGAGCGCCCGCCGTTACTTCCGATTTGCGCCACGTACCTCCCCAGCCATGCGGTTGTCCCCACTTCAGAGGTCATCAGGGATGACGAACCAGATATCGCATTGCGGCTGACCTGCGTTGGCCTCAACTCCTCTTCTGCCGCATACTGAAAACTATCCCACAGCTTCGTTATAGACACGCACCTCATAGATGCGTGCACTCGGGGAGCCATTCGTTTCCTGAACATGGATTCGTAGCCGGTCCGATATGGTGGTCTCCACTGAATGCACGCGGCGGCGCATGTAGTTGTCCGTTTCCTTGGCGATGGTCCTCCATTCGCTTCCCTGGGGAACGGCGATTTCGTATCGCTTCACGCACTCTGGATAGCGGAAGAGTGGCAGACGAATGCGGCGGTCCGCGTCGGTATCGAAGGTGATCTGCACCTGATTGAACTGGACTGGATGGGGAAAGCGCAGTTCCACCCATGCGGGAAGCCCCTGCGAAGGGTCAGAGACGAAGAGGTTTGTCCAGAGGTCCGGACGGTTGGTGCCGCGTACGACGTTGCTCGCGGGATAGGGATGTTGCTCCGGCAGCACCCGGAGGGCAAAGCACTGGCCATTGGTAAAAGGACGCCACATCGTGCCGCCGGGAAGGTCGGCCGCCGTAGTCCCAGCCGGAATCCTCGACGCCTCCCCTTCCGTTTCCTTGAAGAGTGCCCAGCCAATCTCGGAATTCCGTTCGATATGTGCAAAATAGAGGCTTCCCGGCTCGGTCCCGGCGTGCAGCGGGAAGGAGATGTGTCCCTTGAAATACGGGGGAATGGACGCAACGGCGGTTGCAATCTCCCGCGATGGCCGCATGTCCCAGACGTGCCCCGCCTGGCGCAGACACAGAGAGACAGTCTGCACCGTCCCCGATTTGGACTCCATCAGAAGCTCAACTCGTTCCAACCTATTTGTCGACACCGGGAAAAGCTGGCCCAGAGGAAAGCTGGCAGGGTGGAAGGCATCCGACTCCGGAAATTCGAGCCGGGCATCTCCGCTGGCGGTGACCTCGGCGGTGCGCGCCAAGTCGCGGGCATCCGTATTCACGACACCGGGAATCGAAGCGTCTTGCCGCAGCAGCAGTTGTTGTAGCTCAGCGGCGTGCCGCGCGGCAACGGCCCTCGGCTGGCATCGATATTTTTTACATAAGGCCGCAGCCAGCCCCACTCCCTGGCCAACCATTGCGCCAGTCGGCAACACCCGCGAAGAAGCGAAGGCCACATAACTGGCGCTGATCGGACGACCCGCCGTTAGCAGATTGACGACGTTGCGCGAATAACATGCGCGCAGCGGGATCCCGTAGGGAATGGTGCCCATGGTTGGGAAATTTGCATCGGACCGCGGCGGCGGGTAGGGGGCGACATGCCGCTCCAGGATTCCTCCCGGGACGTGAATGTCGATTCCCCATGCACCGTATGCGATGTCGTCGGGGTGCGCAGACGGATTGCGCACGTCCTTTTCCACCAGCACGTAGTCACCCAATATCCGGCGCGATTCCCGCTTATAGGGCCAGAAGCCGACAAACTCCAATGCATAGTTGGCTGCCCGGGCACGCACGCCATCGTCGGTACACCGGTTTTTGATGTGGTCCCAGACCCCCAGCAACTGACGGAGCGCCTCATCCCGAATCGCCTCGTTGTCCTTGATCGGATGCAGTGGGGAACCCACCTCAATCCACCAGAAGCCACCCTCGATGAATCCATGATCGCGGTCCGTCAAATCCTGTTCGGTGTCGAACTGTGCAGCCCAGTCCAGCCGCTTGAACGGGACCGGCCGGCCGGTGTCCCTGGCCCGAAAGAAAAGCGTATTGCCCATCAGCTTATCGCTGGCCTGCTGGGGAGCCAGCGGCTCGTGATACTCCGACTGCGCTTCTCTGCCCCAGCGGAATTCAGCTCCCGCGCGATAGGCCAGGACGCCATCCCCGGAAGCATCCACAAAGAGGGGTGACTCAAGAACGAATTCTCTTTCCGTTCCCAACTGCGCGCCGTGGATAGCCCGGATATGGGCTTGGTCTGCCATCTCGACTTCGCGCATCGTAGTGTTGAGAAAGAGCGTGAGATTCTTCTCCCGCTTGGCCCACTCGTACAGCACCAGGTCCCACTGCGAGTTCATCAAGCCTTCAATGTACGGTTCCCAGTTGCGTACACGCTCCTCTGTTGAGATTTCTTCCAGTATCCCCGACTCCTTGATCCAAGTGCTGAAGGAGCAGGTGTCCTCCGGATAGAGCCTGACTTCGCTTGAAGAATTTCCTCCCAGTGTGGAGCGCTCATGCACTAGCGCCACCATGCTGCCATTGCGGGCGGCACTGATGGCAGCGCATGTGCCCGATATTCCACCACCCACCACAACCAAATCGAAGCTCCGATGGATGATCTCGATGGTCCCGGGCCGGACAGGGCCGCCGATTTCGTTCTGTCTGGGCGAGGGAACCGGGGAGGGTTCGACTGATGGCGAGACGGCAGCCTGGAGCTGGGACGGCCTCCCTTGCCAAATAGCACCCGCCGCCATCGCCAGGCGACCTACAAAGCTTCTTCGATTGATCGACAACTTTCCTCCAATGCCCGGGCACCCTGCCACGCGTTACATCACCTCGTCGTGGGCCGTACAAATCCTGTCCTAACGCAAATCAACGTTCAAATCGTGGAGAAATATCACGGCTAAAAAATAAGTTTGAGTGCAAGTTGGATCGCGCGACCATCAGATGCGCTCGTAATCGTTCCGAACGCCCCATTAGCGTTCAAACCATTTGCACCCGGAACAAATGAAGTGTTGGGTGCATTCATGTTGACGTGGTTAAATGCATTAAATGCCTCAACCCTAAATTGCAACGCAACCTGCTTGTGTATCGGTGTCGTTTTGAAAAGAGATAAATCAAAGTTCACGGTTCCAGGTGCTCGTGTACTTGGGAGGGTTCTCGGCACGTTACCGAAGGTGAAATCAGGAGGATTAACAAAAGCTGCTGTATTGAACCATTCAGTTTTTGTTCGATGGGAAAGGTTTGGGCTGACTCCAGGAACATAGTTTGGCCGGCTGGCAGTAAAATTATTTGCTCCTTGAATCGCCAGTGGAAAACCTGTTTGGATAACTCCTATCGTATTGATTTGCCATCCGCCAATCAATTGGTTCAAATAGGCTCGATTTGACCTGAAACGGCGATCTGATCCGAATGGAAGATCGTACAGAATACTAATGGTCGCTCTCTGCGAAACGTCCGTAGGATCTAATGAAAACTCTGCTCCACGATCATATACATTTTGATATCCAGTAAGGCTCGTCGCCGAGCTTAAGCCGCTTGGTGCT
>JAJZKY010000575.1 GCA_021803885.1 Planctomycetota bacterium | reverse complement strand
AATAAAACGACCTGTTGTCTCACATCTGCGGGTAATGCCTTTCGCCACCACTGCACAAATCAGCTTAAGGCAAGCGGTTTAAGACAACGCAACCGGCTCCAGTGCGGGTGTACGGGCTTGACATTTTTATCATATAGTTTATGATTAAACTAACAGTGGCGGGTACAGGTGTTTGCTGCGCTGCACAGGCTGTTTTTGAGGAGTTTGATCAGCACCAGGCCATCTCATCATGCTGGCAGGCTACCGCACGCCCATGCCATGGGCCAGATGCGGTTTATAGTACGGACACGTTTGATCATGAAATGGGTTGTATTACTTGGGCGGTTGTTTTTTGCGGCGATATTTCTGCTGGCCGCACCGGAGCATTTTACCAGCAATACGGTGCATTATGCCGCGGCCCATGGTGTGCCACTGGCAAAGATTGCGGTGCCGTTGTCGGGCGTTATAGCTTTGGCCGGTGCGGCGAGCATTGCGTTGGGGTTGAGGGCGAAGATCGGCGCGTGGCTGCTGGTGCTGTTTTTGGTTCCGGTAACGCTGATGATGCACAACTTTTGGGCGGACAAAAATGCCCAAATGGCGATGGTGCAGCAGATTATGTTCATGAAAAACCTTTCAATGTTGGGCGGGGCTCTGATGATTGCCTACTTTGGATCGGGCCCCTTGAGCGTGGACAACCTGCTTAAGAAGCGGCCGGCCGCGAAAGCGTCATGAACCTTCGCTGGATTTGACAAGTGCCGGTCAACAGCCTAATTTAAAGCTGCTTCGCCCCCATCGTCTAGAGGCCTAGGACAGCAGATTCTCAGTCTGCATACACCGGTTCGAATCCGGTTGGGGGTAGTGTAATGGTATGAACATTAGTGCATGTTTCGGTAAAGCTTTGCAAATCAAGTGTTTTCTCTTGGTCGCTAGTGGCTCGTTCCGTCAAAAGCTATGGGTGATCTTCCGAATTTGCCGATCTAACCATTGGGCGATGTTGCCCGCGATCAAGGAGGATCGGCATGAAGAAGTATATCGTGCGGCTGGACGCCGCGGAACGTCTGCGGCTGGAACAACTCGTCAGGGCGGGCAAAGCCGCAGCCTATCGCATCCGGCATGCGAACATCCTGCTGGCGGTGGATGAATCGGCACTGGGGCCGAAGTTGAAGGATGATGAGGCGGCGCGGGCGTTGCATGTGAGTGTGGGTACCATTGAGGCGCTGCGTCGGCGGCTGGTGGAGGAAGGCCTGGAGGTGGCCTTGGATCGCAAGAAAGCGGAGCGTCCGAGCGTCGAGCCGATGTTCGATGGCGAGAAGGAGGCCCAACTCATCGCGTTGGCCTGCGGTCCCAAGCCGCAGGGCCGGGCACGCTGGACGCTGGAATTACTGGCCGACCGGGTGGTGGCCTTGAAGATCGTCGAGCGATGTTCGCCGCAGACGGTGATGCGCGTGCTTAAAAAAACGAGATAAAGCCCTGGCAACAGAAGATGTGGTGCATTCCGCCGGAATCCGACGCGGAGTTTGTCTGCGCCATGGAGAACGTGCTGGAGGTCTACAAGCGGCCTTACGATCCGACGCGGCCGGTCGTCTGTTTCGATGAGAAGAGCAAGCAACTGGTGGGCGAGGTAGCCGTGCCGATTCCGGCCGCCCCTGGGCGTGTGGAATGTCACGACTATGAGTACGTCCGCAACGGCACGGCCAACCTGTTCATGCTGGTCGAGCCGCTAAGGGGCTGGCGTCATGTGGATGTGACCAGTCGGCGTACCAAGTTGGACTTTGCCCGGCAGATCAAAGACCTGGCCGACGTGCATTACCCCCAAGCCAGGCGGATCACTCTGGTGATGGATAATCTCAATACGCACCGTCTGAGTTGCCTGTACGAGGCGTTCCCGCCGGTCGAAGCGCGAAAGATCATCGACCGCATCGAGGTGGTGCACACGCCCAAGCATGGAAGTTGGCTGAACATGGCCGAGTGCGAGTTAAGCGTGTTGGAGAAACAGTGTCTGGGCGAGCGGATCGGTGATGAGCCAACGCTGCGCGCAGGCGTCTCCATCTGGAATGTGGATCGGAACAATCGAAGCAAGAAGATCGACTGGCAATTCAAAACGCCCGACGCACGCATCAAACTACGCCGGCTTTACCCTCAGATTCAAATGGAGTGAACCACTAGTCCTTAAACCAGCGTAATTTTCTGCCTTGCCGCCTATTTGGATGAAATATGAACCGAAACGCTCGGCTTTTCGTAATAGTATAGTATTGTAGATTTCAATATCTATATTATGCAAGGAGGCGTTTCAAGTGAAAAGAATCACCCATCGAAGGCTGGCCCGGCATAAGCGCCGCATCCGGGATCGCCTGGGCCCCAGACGCTGGAAAGATCAGCCACGGCCCATGCTTCGGGCCGGTAACATCCGTTATGAGTTAGCCCAGCGCGACCGTGCCATCACCTGCGGCGGTATCGGAGCGGTGCACCTGCTGGCGCAGCATGTCGGCTTGCCGCAGGCCATTGACCGCAATATCCGTATGCTCAAGCGTCATGTGCCCTATTTTGAGAGTGATCATGTTCTGACGCTGGCGTACAACATTCTGGCTGATGGAAGTTGTATTGAAGACCTGGAATTGCTGCGCAATAACGAGGGGGTTATGGATGCACTCGGAGCACAGCGTCTACCCGATCCCACCACCGCCGGAGACTTCTGCCGGCGTTTCGAGACCGACGATGATGTTCTGCGCCTGCAGGAAACCATCAATGAAGTGCGTCTGACCGTCTGGAAGCAGCAGGAGCCTTCCTTCTTCAAACAGGCGATTCTGGATGCCGATGGCACGATTGCCCCCACCTATGGAGAATGCAAACAGGGCATGGATATATCGTATAAGGGGCAATGGGGCTATCATCCTTTGCTGATTTCCCTGGCCAACACGCGTGAACCTCTGTATCTGGTGAATCGTCCGGGCAATCGCCCCAGCCATGAGCAGGCCGATGACTATTTGAATAAAACGGCGGCCTTATGCAGGCGTGCGGGATTCCAACACATTCTCGTGCGTGGCGACACGGACTTTACGCAAACCTGGCAGCTCGACGCATGGGATCAGGCCGGAGATATCACCTTTATCTTCGGGGCCGATGCTGGGAAAGCCCTGATCGGCAAGGCGGAGGCGGTGCCCCAGACGGCTTGGCGAAGGCTGGAACGGCCAGCCCGTTATGAGGTTCAGACACAGGAGCGGGCCAAGCCTCAAAACGTCAAGGAACGGATTGTGCGCAAAAGAGGCTACAAGAACTTTCTGCTGGAGTGGGAGGATGTGGCGGAATTTACTCATCAGCCGCACCTGTGCAAACAATCCTATCGGATGGTGGTCTTGCGGAAGAAGATCGCCGTGGAACAGGGTATGCAACGGCTCTTTGAACAATACCGGTATTTTTTCTACATCACCAATGACCGTGTCGGTACCGCAGAGGAAATTGTATTTCAAGCCAACGACCGTTGCGATCAGGAGAATTTGATTGAACAACTCAAGAATGGGGTGCAGGCGATGCGAAACCCCTTGGACAATCTGCATAGCAACTGGGCCTATATGGTAATGTCTTCTCTGGCCTGGACGCTTAAAGCCTGGTGCGGATTGCTGCTGCCGATTACGCCAGGTAGATGGGAATCACGCCATCGCGAAGAGAGGCACGCGATCCTACGCATGGAGTTCAAACGATTCCGCAGTTTGATGCTGCGAATACCGTGTCAGATCGTCAAGACGGGGCGGCGCATCATCTACCGCATTCTGTCGTGGAATCTGTGGACCTCAAGCCTCCTGCGACTGGCCGAGGCCGGGTATTATCCCATGCGGTGTTAGGCCTCATGGAACCTGATGTCGGGGTAAGGACGCCTCGATCCGCTGCCGCGCCAAGACCAGAAAGAAAAACACATTGAGCACACACAACCCGGAACAACTCACGATGCCGCCCAGCCCCGGGCCGCAATGGGGAGACTGCGTGAAAAAATATCACGCAAGAATTATCGCGTTTCGGCAGGGGGATTCGCTTGTTTAAGGACTAGCCGCGCACAAATCTGCAACGTA
>JAJZKY010000574.1 GCA_021803885.1 Planctomycetota bacterium | reverse complement strand
GAAGCTGCCGGAAGGCTTTCAGCGATCGGAATTTTTGCTCGAGCACGGAATGCTCGACGCCGTTGTCCCACGCAGAGAACTGAAGCCGTATCTCATCCGCGCCCTCGACTTCATGCAGCCAGCGAGCTGAACAGATTCCGCTTCCGCAGGCTCAACTTGTTGCTGCTGGTGGACGGGCCAAAAACCATCGCCGCGCGATGAAGTACGCGATCGCCACCAGCAGCGTTCCCGTCAGCGCGCTCGATCCATCCGCAAAAGAGACGACCCGTAGTGCCCTGGAAGACAATCCGATCGGCGCGTTGTAGTACTACAGTTGCAGTTCACGGATTCCACCTGATTTCCATCGCTACCCACTCGCTCACTGCTCTCTAAAAATCAATGGTTTACAGCGCAGCTACCCCAAACAATTCGCTATCTACAACTGTAGTATTAGACCGGTTTCACAGTTGCTGTAATGCGGACATAGCGCTATCCCACCCTAGCTGCGCTAGGATGGAGCACCCAAACCTTACGCTATCTGTGAAAATGCTCTAGAGCATTTTCGCTATTACGGTGAACTCTCGAAGTTCAAGGAAGAGCAGCTTTTCCTGAGGGAAAAGCCGCTCCAAAATCGCCGCTTCGGTCTACGCCCATAGTGAAAATGCTCCCCAGTCCTTCCGAAGGGGACACAAGCGTTATGGCTTCTTTTTTTCTTGCTGGGCACGGCGCTGCTTGACCCAGCCGGGCTTCACAGTCTGGCGGGCGCGGCCCAGGGCTAGCGAGCCGGAGGGGACGGGTTCGGTGATGCAGGAAGCGGCGGCCACGTAGCTGTCATCTTCGAGCGAGACGGGAGCGACCAGCGTCGCATTGCTGCCGACAAAGACGCGATCTCCAATTCGCGTGGGATGCTTGTGGACGCCATCGTAATTGCACGTGATGACGCCGGCGCCAATGTTGCAACCGGAGCCAATCTCGACATCCCCTAGATAGGAAAGATGGTTCGCCTTCGAGCCAACGCCCAGGCGCGCTTTCTTGGTTTCGACAAAGTTGCCGATGTGGGCGTCAGCGCCGATTTCGCTGCCTGGACGCAGATGCGCAAAGGGGCCGATGGAGGCGCCGTCGCCGACCGTGGCTCCATCCATCACGCAACTGTTGCGGACCAGCACCTTGTTGCCCACGGTCGAATTTTGAATCACAGAGTAGGAGCGGATGCGGCAGTCCTCGCCAATGCGGGTGTTGCCCAGCAATTGCACGAATGGCTCGAGGATGGTGTCGGGGCCGACGGTGACGTCCGCGTCGATGACGCATGTTTCCGGCCGCTGGATGGTGACGCCCTGAGCCATCAGACGGCGCGCGGTTTGCGCGCGCAGCGCAACGTCGAGATCCATCATCTCGGCGATAGTGTTGGCGCCGAGGACCTCCGTCGCGTCGGCGGTTTCGAGCGCGACCACTTGTTCGCCAGCAGCGCGCAGGATGGCGGCCATGTCGGTCAGGTAATACTCGCCATGGGCGTTGTTGGCTTGCAGCAAATCGATATGGCGATAGAGAGTGTCGACGCGAAAGACATAGATGCCGGAGTTGATTTCTCCGATGTGCTGCTGGTCGGCGGCGAGCGCCTTCTGCTCGACAATGGCGGCGACTTCCGGGCTGGTGGGCGAGACACGCAGGACGCGGCCATATCCAAAGGGATTTTCCGGGCGCGCCGTCAGGATGGTCATGGCGGCTTGCTGGGCCTGATGAAATGCGCGCAGCCGCTCGATGGTCTCGGGCCGGATGAGAGGCACGTCGCCGGAAAGCACGAGCAGGTCGCTGGCGCTGCGTACGAATTCTCTTAGGCATTGCACGGCGTGGCCGGTGCCCAACTGCTGCGTCTGAGCGACAAAGTGCACGCCGGTCGCCGCCACTGCGCGCTCGACCTCTTCTGCCTGATGCCCGACGACAACGAAGACTTGATCGGGGCGAGTCACGTGGAGGACTGCGTCGAGGACATGCTGCAGGAGAGGCTTGCCGGCGATGGAGTGCAGGACCTTGGCGCGTTTGGACTTGAGCCGCGTTCCTTTGCCGGCGGCCAGGATGGCGGTTGCAAAGAGGTTGTGTTCCATATCGTACCTATCGTCTCATAGCTATGTGGCCAAACGTCGAGATAGGGGTGTAAAGGTTAGAGTGAGGGCTGGCGGGTGGTGTGCATCCTGGTCGGGCTTGGCCAGCGTCCATGCGCCATGCCGTTCAAGGTTCGCGGAGGAGGAAGGGTGCGTCCACAGTTTCGCGTTGGTATCCAGGCATTGTCCGGTTTACTCATTTTGTCGGTAGCTTGCGCCGTGGGATGCAACGGCTGCAATTCGAGCAAGAGTTTGCCATCCAGCTCGACGGGAAGCGGCAGCGGGTCGGGCAGTGGTTCCGGCGGGTCGACGCCTCCGACGGGCATGGCGGAAGTGCTGACCTACCATGATGACAACACGCGCAGCGGACAGAATACGCAGGAGACGACTCTGACGACCGCGAATGTGAACTCGTCGACATTTGGCAAGGTGGGCTTTGACACAGCCGACGGCAAAGTGGATGCCGAACCGTTGTATGTGCCCGCGATAACGATTGGCGGCGCGACGCATAATGTGCTCTACGTCGTCACGGAGAACGATTCGGCGTATGCCTTCGACGCCGACACCGGCGCGCTGCTGTGGCACGTCTCGACGCTGGGCGCGAATGAGACGCCGAGCGACTCGCGCAATTGCGGCCAGGTGATTCCTGAGATTGGGATGACGTCCACTCCCGTGATCGACCCGAAGGCAGGCGCGCACGGGACCATCTACATGGTGGCCGCCAGCAAGGACAGTAGCGGCAATTACCATCAACGCCTGCATGCGCTGGACCTGACCACGGGAGCGGAGATGTCAGGCAGTCCGGTGACGGTGCAGGCGACCTACCCAAGCATGGGACCGGAAAGCGCGAATGGGCAACTGGTCTTCGATCCCAAGCAATATAACGAGCGCGCTGGATTGCTGCTGCTGGATGGCGTGGTGTACATCGCCTACTCTTCCCATTGCGACTATGAACCGTATACGGGCTGGATCATGGGATACAACGAGAGCACGCTGGCGCAAACGAGCGTGTTGAATTTAACGCCCAATGGATCGGAAGGCTCGATCTGGCAGTCTGGAGCCGGGCCGGCGGCGGACTCTTCGGGAAACATTTATTTTCTCGATGCGAACGGGACATTCGATACAACGCTGAACGCAAGCGGGTTTCCTTCCAGGAACGACTATGGCAATGCGTTCGTGAAGTTATCGACCACCGGCAATCAGCTGGCCGTGGCGGACTACTTCACCATGTCGAATACGGTTGCGGAGTCGAATGCCGATGAAGATCTCGGCTCTGGCGGAACTTTACTGCTGCCGGATGAAACGGATGCTTCCGGCACGGTGCGGCACCTGGCTGTAGGAGCGGGCAAGGACGCAAACATCTATGTTGTCGATCGGGACAATATGGGCAAGTTCAACTCCAGCAGCAACAACATGTACCAGGAGTTGCCGGGCGCGCTGGCTGGCCCGGAGTTCGCCATGCCGGCGTATTGGAACAACACGGTGTATTACGGCGCGGTTGGGGATTCGATTCGCGCGTATCCGATTGCGCAGGCGAAGCTGGCGACCAGTCCCAGCTCACAGACGACGCATATGTTTCCCTATCCGGGCGCGACGCCGAGTATTTCTTCCAATGGCATCGGCAATGGAATTTTATGGGCGGTCGACAATAGCAATACGGCGGTCTTATACGCCTACGATGCCACCAACCTGACGCATGAGTTATACGACAGCAACCAGGCGGCGAACGGACGCGACCAGTTTGGCACGGGAAATAAATTCATTACGCCGATGATTGCGAATGGCAAGGTATATGTCGGAACGCCGACTGGCGTGGCTGTGTTTGGGTTGTTGAATCAGAACTAGCCAAAGATATTTGAAATTTTGAAACCAGCGGTCGCCTGTCCGATGATCTTGTTATCCCGACGAGAGCAAAGGGAGGCGACCGATGGAGAGGTTCACCAAGCTGTTTGGCAGCCTGATCGT
>JAJZKY010000015.1 GCA_021803885.1 Planctomycetota bacterium | reverse complement strand
AATGTGGTTGAGCAGTGTGGAGAGTTGCGCACAGCAGATCACCGAAGAGGCCATCGGTCAGCATCTTTATACAGCGCATATGCCCGACCCCGATCTAGTGATTCGCACCAGCGGCGAGATGCGTATCAGCAATTTTCTACTCTGGCAGATCGCCTACGCTGAGATTTACGTCACCGAACGCTTCTGGCCAGACTTTCGCGGCAAGCATTTGCTGGAGGCCATCGCCGCCTATCAACGCCGTGAGCGCCGTTATGGTGGTTTGGGAGAGAAACCATCCCCAGCCAAAACTCCTGCGCAAGATGCAGCTTTCGTACAATCCTGATTTTTCTGCCCCGCAAAATCTACTGTTCCACTCCACGCTCGTATAGAATTCAGGCTGAACCACAAAACAAGATTGATGCAATACTTGGCAATAATTTTTTCGCAGAAAGCAGCCCTTTTGGCATGAAGCGTATTCTTACGGCGGCCCTTTTGATTCCGCTGGTGTTGCTGCTAGTGCTCGGCGCACCGTATTGGCTGCAAGTGCTTGCTGCCGCCTGTGTTGGGGAGTTGGCGCTCCACGAATATCTGGTGTTGGCCGACACGTCTGGCACGCAGTCGCCGCGCGCTTTGGTGCTGATCTGCGGCGCGGGACTCTTCGCCGGCGCGTATTGGATGCCCGGACTGTTGCTGCCCCTCTTGGGTATTTGTGGGTTGTTACTCTTGGGTGTCTCCACGCTGCGCTCGCCGCTCTTCCGGATTTTGGCAGACACGTCGTACTCTTTTTTTGGCCTGATCTATGTAATCTATCCGCTGACACTGATGTTACTGCTGCTCTCGCAAGAGAATGGCGCGGCGCTGCTGTTGTTTCTGATGGTCGTGGTCTGGGCTGGAGACATCACCGCTCTCTACGTGGGCCGCGCCTGGGGCCGACACAGAATGGCTCCCGTGATTAGCCCGAAGAAGACCTGGGAGGGCGCTGCTGGCTCGCTGGGTGGCAGCATCTTCTGGGGTCTGTGCGTCATGGGTCTGGGGAATCTGTTCTTTCAGCATGGATATATTCTGCTGCTGTATCCGCGCCCCTGGTGGTATTGGGCGCTGTTGGCGACGATTCTCAATATCGCGGCTCAAATTGGCGACCTGCTGGAGTCGGCACTGAAGCGCGGCGCCGATGTAAAGGACTCCGGCACACTATTGCCCGGTCACGGCGGCATGCTGGATCGCATTGACTCTCTACTAGTCGCACTTCCCGTGCTTTGGTACATACTGCTGTTGCAGCAAACGTATTTATTTTGAAGCTGGGACCAACTATTTTTTGGCGACATCGGCTCCGCACTCAGGCACGCCGTCCGCAGCCAGCAGATCCCCCATCCAGCGATCCAAGTACTTATGCACGCATACTGCCCCACATAAATGGCGGGCGTCCGAGCTGTGGGCAAGGACGTGGTTCCAAGGCAGCAACTTGAGCAACGGATGCGATGCGCTATCCCCCAGGGAGGGCTGACAATCCTGCATCGCAAGCCACCACGTCTCGGAATCCCCTTTGATCTTGTTGCACACGTCACATACAAACCGCTCTGTCCACGCCATATTTTCTCCGAAAATCTGTTTTCGCATCTCGGTTCCAATCTGTACAAGCCACGCGCATCGCCGAAAGGATCTGGGCGCGGCCTCACATCTCGACACGAAACACAAAAGATCGCCCGGAACGCACAGCACTGGCAAATACCGCCAATCCATGCGCAACGGCACGATCCTTTGTAAAAACTCCTAGGGCAACCGCTTAGAATTGTCGAATCGCATCATAGACATAAAAGCCAACGATGACGACGGTGATCAATCCTGTAACGCCTCCGAAGATACGGATGACGGGTTCAATTTTTTTAATTTTAACCAAGATTTCATCTTGGATCTGGTGCTCAATTTGATTGGAGTCGCTCAGGAAAAGTTGGTCATCCTCATAGCGCGTCAGATTGCCGCGATACATCAGCAGCCCCAGCAACGACGCGGCCAACATGCCCCAGACAATCCACATGGCAATGATGTAATGCATATGGCACCTCGCATGTCCTTGCGATCATGGCCCCAAAACGCCGACCCGTGTGGTCGCACTGTACGGCTTGGGGCTGTTTGGTCTGAATACTACACCCATTTTGCCCAGAAGATGCAAGTGTTTTTTTTGACCCATTCAATCCTTGACCGAATTGGTTCCCAAGAAAGCTCCCTGCGACCCGCTTGTGCGAAACTGCAAGTGCAATAACACAGCTAAAAACCGCTCCCAGACCCATTCGAAGCTCCCGAGCCTCCGGGAGAGGGAGATCCCATGCCGGGACCACCAGGGCTGGGACTGCTGGGTCCACCACCAAAGCCTGAGCCACCGCCAAAAGAAGAACCACCACCAAAGCTGGAGCCGCCGCCAAAGCCGGAACCCCCACCCATGCCGGAACCGCCACCCATGCCCGTTGTCGGCATAGCGCCAGCGCCACCGATGGGCGTTCCCCCACCGGGAGGCATCCCCCCTGGCGCGCCTCCGCCGCCGCTATTCATCATATCTTCCATAGGGTTATACACAAAGGCCCACTTGCAATAGGACTTTTGTTTGCGGTAGGTGATCATCGATTTTTTGTTCAGCGGAATGGAAACCCCGACGATGGGAGCTCCAACCGTGGGCGAGCCGCCGAAGGTTCCGTCGCCGGAACTACTGCCGCTGGAGCCGGGAGTAGCGGACATGCCACCACCAACACCGGGCATTGCGCCCCCGGGCGAACCGGCAGCTCCTCCACCAAAAGAACCGCCGCCACCAAAACTGGAGCCACCACCAAAAGAGGAACCACCGCCAAAACTAGAGCCGCCGCCGAAGCTGGAGCCACCACCAAAAGAAGAACCACCTCCACCGAAGGAACCAGAATTTCCCTGCGAAGAGCCATTATTGGAGGAGCCAAAGCCCCCGGAAGACGCGGAACCATTTTGACCAGAGGTGCTGGAGGAATCGGAATCAAAAGGGGAGTTAAAGAAGGAATCGAAATCGTCGGAGCCGCCAGAGCCACTAGTTTTGCAGACTCCGCTCCATGCAAAAGGATCCGAAGCAACCGGCTGTCCGTTGCTGTCCGTGGTAGTGGATCCTGTTGCACCTTGGGGGGCAGTTCCAGAAGCAGTGCCGTTGGTGTTGGTGCCTGGGGTTGTCGAGCCACCGGAAGAAGATCCTGCATTCGCCTGGCCGGAGTCCGTGAAGATGTCGGCAGCGCCGCCAGCCGCGGGCGCATTCTGCCCATTACTAGAAGCAAAGCCCATGCCGCCGCCGCTGGCTCCACCAAAACTGGATCCACCACCAAAGCTGGATCCACCACCAAAACTAGAGCCGCCACCGAAGCTGGATCCTCCTCCGAAGCTAGAGCCACTACCAAAGCTGGAACTCGGAGCGCCTGCAGCGCCCGGCATCGCACCTGCGGGAGTTGCCCCGGGAATTCCACCAGCCGCAGCTCCGCCACCCGGTTGGCCAAAGAGTCCCATGGCAACCATGGGAACCTCACCAAAATGTAAGAGAACCCAATCTTTTTTGCCGGTCAGCGGGTCAACGTAATCTTGGCGAAGGAAGCGGACATTGTTGGTATTTTTCAGTTGATCCATGGAGGCCGGATATTGGCCCAATTTGCGGTAGTACAGCTGAATGGCGCGCTTGTATTGTTCGCCGCGGTGGACAGCCTCCACCTCTTTTTCGCGCTGAATCTGTTTGCCGATCTCTGGCGCGGCGATGGCGATGGCAACGAGAATCAGGGCAGCCAGAAAGAGCAGGCCGATCAGTAGGTAGCCTTGTTCGGCAACTCGGGCTTGGGTCTGCGTTTTGGTGGAGATTCTGGCCACGAATATGCTGCGGAGCGCGCCGCCTCTAGTAAGAAAATACGCCGCTGGCGGCAAAAAGTCGCGTGCGCGAGGCGACAAAAGTGCCCCCGCGTCCGCAGGCCAGCGCTATGTTTAGTCCTGCTGCAGAGTTAGCGTCTGGTTGTCGTTATAGAACAGGTCGCGGACGAGGACATCCGTCTTGTTGATTTTGATGACCTGATAGCGATGATCCACAATGTCGCCTTCACCGGCGACGAAAACATCTTCACCGTGGAGCAGAAAGACCTTCGTCTTACCGCCCTGCACAATGGCTGTTCCGTAAAACTTAAGATCAATCGTCGGTGGCGGCGGCGGACCAGCGGGTGCCACCGGTCCGGTGCGTACAGGCGCAACCGGTTGTTCGATTTTGGCAGCTGCCGCAGCGGCCTGCGCCACGCGCGTGGGTACGGAGAACTTCGAGAAGATATTGCGGCCATCGCCGGTGTACTCCACCGTTTCCGCGAAGTGCATTTTTTCAGGGTGCAGCGATGGGTCCAAATCAGAGGCGCTCTCCAAACGCTGTGCGCTATGGCCACTGCTCGACCGCAGGGCTGCTGTAGAGTGGGCTGTCGATGGCTGCACCGGCGCAGACACTGGGGCGGGCGGCGGCGAGCCGCCCATGAGATTCATCGCCGTGTATACAGTCAGGCCCAGAGCGAGCACGCCCAAGCCTACGGCCATGGCCAGCTTCTTTTTATCTTCGGCTCCGATACGAATCGCCATCGTTTAGAGCCTCCCCTGTGGCAATTTTTTTGTGGGCTGATGCTGCTGGGCCGTGTGGCTGGCGGATGAGCGATTCGATTGGGAATCTGTATCGGCTGCCGCAACGCCCAGACGCATCCACGTGGAGACGCGAATGCGCAGGTTCACCATACCGCTCTGCTGCCCGCTGATCGCGATGGCGTCGATGACAAAGAACAGCTTGTCGCGCTCAATGTCATTGATGAAATAGGCGACGGATGTGTAGTCCCCGCTCAGGCTGCCGTCCATGCGCACCTCAGCCACATCAAACTGCGGCTTGCCCTGCGCATATTGCACACGCGAGAGAAGAACTTTGTCCTTGGTGGCCAGCGTGCCCAGTTCCCCGGCAATGGCGGAGTAGCTGGCGGGAAAGCGCTGCGCATAAAACTTGGATTGATCTTTGCGTGCCTGAAGAATTTTTTTGTCCAGGCCGCGCAGCGGACGGGTTTTCAGCAGCATGGCCTGATAGGCCGCCTGATGCTGCGCGAGTTGATCGGCATCGCCGGCGCGCACGCGCTGCCAGGCCAGCACAACGCGTGTCAGCAACACCAGATTCAGCACGCACAAAAGCCCTACAGCAGCCAAATGTACATGAAGCGCGGTGACGCGCAGCTTGCGTCCACCGAACGAGGAGGAATTGCCAAATGGATGCAGCTTCATGGTTCCGAATCCGCCCCCTGCGCCGGTACATTCTGCACGTAAATTTGCCGCCGGTTCTGCATCAAAACAGTCTGCGGAACGTTTGCCCCCATCCATTGCCGTTGTCCTGGGTTGAGGGGCTGCGTATTCGATGGCTGCATTCTCGGTTGCGGCATGCGCGGAGGCACAGAATTGCTGGCCCGCTGCGTTTGCGCATCTGCGCTTTGTGTATGAACAAGTGACCGCTGAGGCACCGGCTGCACAGGAATCGTACCCGCTGCGGGAAAATCCTTTTGATCGGCGCTGGTGTCTGCCTTGGGCAACTCATCCATGCCTGCAGCGTTGTACTCGGCGAGAATGTCAAAGTTCACATCGGCTGCATCCTGAGACAGTGGCACCGCACCCGGCCTGCCGTTGCCTGTGCTTGCCTGCGCTGCGGATTCTCCGGCCAGACGCGGATGCAAAAAGTGTTTGGATGTTTCCAGATTTTTGACCAACTCAACGGCCTTGTCGCGTGCGCCGGTCACTTGCAGGCGCAGCAACACAGTTCCCGTCTTGGACATCTGCGGCTGCATGCTGAGTACCTGCAAACCGCCGGGAAGCACGTTTTCCAAATCCATCAGCGCAGCTGTCCAGGAAAAAGACTTTTGCGTGAAAAGATTGTTTAAGAATGCCGATTCCGCTTGCACGGCAGCATTTTGCGGCTCGCGCATCGTGTCCTGATCCTGTTGCCATTCCTGTTCCAGAGCGCTGGTGCGCTGTTGCCAGCGGCTCACTGCATCGTCGGCGATTTCAGCCTTGCGCTCCAAATGCTTGTGTGTGAGCCAGAGGCCAAACAACACCAACACCAACGCGCCCGCCAGCAGGCGCAAGCGCGCCAGCAATGGGCCTAGTTCCACAAAGGGCCGTGAAGCCAGATTGATTGTGACTCGCATCAGCCGTGCAGCGCCCCCACCACGCCAGCAAATCGACAGGCAGGCACGCCATTCGGAACCGCCTCCGCCAAAAAGTGTTCGGTGCGCACCAAACTGCGCAGCGGGATCTGCCAATCGCAGACGGCATTGAGTTGCGAGTACAGCAACTCCGGCGAGTCCTTCCCGGCCACCAGAACATGATCGGGTGTGCGGCCCAGTGCATCTTCATAAAATGCTGCGGCCATCAAAATCGCCTGAATGCAATCCTCTTCTTGAGTGGCAGGCGCAGCCTCTGGCAGTGCCACTTCATCCACAGGCACAGCATGGGGTGCAGTCGCATGTTCCAGTGTGCGGTAGAGCAGTAAATCATTGCCGCGGCTGATCGTGGTCGACACCGATTGCTGGCTCGTATGCACCAGCAAGTGCGCCTCATCCTCAGGCACGGCGGCCAGAGAGGCTAGCGTGGCCGGCAAAATTGCACCAGGCTCAAAACCAGCTGTGCGCAGGAGAGATTCCAATTCTTCGCGCAACTCCGCCTGCATTGCGGTGACCAGCACGCGCACAGTTTCGTCCTCTTGCGTTTTGCCAGAATGTAGCACCTGATACGAAATAGCTGCCTCGTCGGCGTCAAAGGGCAGCATCTTGCGCAAGCGAAAGCGAACGAGCGGCAGCGCCTCACTGTGCTTATTGGGCAATGCTTCAAAATCCAGTACCAGCACGCGCACGCAGACGTCGGGCACAACCAGCGTCACCTGTTTCGAACGGCTTTTGCCGGCGACGAGCTTCAGGGCTTTTAGATCGTGCAGTTCCGCTGCCAATGTGCTGCCAGAAAGAATGGGGGATTTTAACGCAGGAGCTACAGCACCAACTGGCAAGGGTTGGAAAAGCGCAGCCTGCACGGGCAGGCCCGGCGAAGCAGAGTGTGCCGCGTAGACTGCCTCGCTGGTAAGCGCGCAGGCCAAACGGGGCCGGGCTGTCGTTTGCAATGCTGATGGAATCCAGCGCATCGTTATGGATCTTTCGGCGCGCTTTTCACGCGTCTGCTCTAGCTTACCGCGTCGCTTCGATAAAGGTCACTTTATTAATCTCGCGCAGCGTGGTCAGGCCGAGCCGTACACGCTGCAAGGCGGATTCGCGCAGGAAGCTCATGCCCTGGTCGCGCGCCATCTTGCGGATCTCGGAACTGGGCTTCCGCTCCAGAATCATCTCGCGGATGACATCGTTGAGTTCGAGCAATTCGTGAATGGCCGTGCGCCCGCGGTAGCCGGTACCTCCGCATTCAATGCAGCCAACACCTTCGTAAAATTTGCAATCGGCCCAGTCTTTGGGATCCATGCCAGAGGCGTGCATCTCTCCCAGGCTATGGGTAACTTCGCGCTTGCAGTGTTCGCAGATGGTGCGCACCAGACGCTGAGCCAGGATGCAGTTCAGCGCAGAGACGAAGTTGTAGGCCTCGACGCCCATGTTCAAGAAGCGGCCAATAACATCCACCACGTTGTTGGCGTGGACAGTGGTAAAAACCAAGTGGCCGGTGAGCGCGGAGTTGATGGCAATCTGCGCCGTTTCCTGGTCGCGAATTTCACCGACAAGAATCTTGTCCGGGTCATGGCGCAAAATCGAACGCAGGCCGCGCGCAAAGGTCAGGCCTTTTTTCTCGTTGACGGGAATTTGCGTGATGCCACGAATCTGATACTCGACCGGATCCTCAATGGTGATGATCTTATCCTCATCGCTTTTGATCTCATTGAGAGCGGCGTAGAGCGTGGTAGTTTTGCCGGAGCCAGTGGGGCCGGTGACGAGCACCATGCCGTAGGGTTCCCGAATGTAGGAGCGGAAGCGGCGCAGATCTTCTTCCGCAAAACCGACGACCTCCAGTGTAAGCTTGGTGAATTTTTCGCTCATCGACTCTTTGTCGAGTACGCGGAGCACTGCGTTTTCACCATGTACGGTCGGCATGATGGAGACGCGGAAGTCAATCAGGCGGCCTTTATAACGCACGCGAAATCGTCCATCCTGCGGAACGCGGCGCTCGGCAATGTCGAGTTCGCTCATGACCTTGATACGCGACAGAATCGTCTGGTGATGTTCCCGCGCAATGGGGGCCATCGCCGGTTGCAACACGCCGTCAATGCGGTACTTCACATGCAGACTATCGTCGTAGGTCTCGATGTGAATATCGCTGGCGCGGCGCTCGAGCGCGGTGAAGATGGTGGTGTCCACCAGGCGAATGATGGGACTGATGTCCTCTTCGGATGTGAGCTTCTCAATCGAAATACTCTCGTCGGCATTCTCGACGGCAGAGATGACATCGAAGGTGAGGCCCTCGCTGGCTTCATCAAGCACGCGCTGCGATTGCTCGGTTTTCTTCAGCAGGTCGGTGATCTGGCTCAGCGTGGCGACGCGGATGCTAAGACGTTGGCCGAGCAGTCCGGAGATTTCGTCGAGCACCATCAGGCGGCTGGGGTCGCTGACGGCAATCACGAGCCGGTCAGCCTGCTGCTCCAAGGGCACAAAGTTGTAACGGAACATGATGTCCACGGGCACGGTACGCAGCAGGTCGTGCTGAATGCGGAAGTTGCGCAGATCGACGTACTCGGAGCGATAGCGCTGGGCCAGCATTTTTGCTTGGCTCACTTCATCCGTGGTGCCGTTTTTACTGACGGGCATTACGACCGGATCGGCCATGGTGTTTCTCCCTTACGGTTGCCAGACAACCGCAGATTGCTTGACGTTGTTGCACTCCACTCGAAAGAACATATCGTTGCAACCGTAGCGCGCGCCCGCTACTTGCCGAAACTACCCGCGCCCAGGTTGAAGATCGGCAGATAGAGCGCGATCAAGATGGTGACCACAATGGTCCCCATGACGATTAAAATCGCCGGCTCAATCAGGGACAAGGCCGCTGTCAGCGCGGTCTGCACATCCTCTTCATAGAATTCTGCCACGGAGTTGAGCATTCCCGGCAGTGCCCCGGTGGATTCGCCCACTTCGATCATCTCAATGGCCAGTTCTGGAAAGATTTTTGTCTTCTCCAGGCTGCGGGCCAAGCCTTTGCCCTCACGCACGCTGACCACGGAGTTCATCACCGCCTGCGTCACGCGACGACTGCCAATGGAGCGCGCCGCGGTTTCCAACGACGGAACGGGCGGCAGACCTCCAGTGAGCAGCGTGGAGAGCGTACGCGAAAATAGCGCCACCTGATACTTGAGCCAAATGCTGCCAAAGATCGGCATATGTACGCGCACGGTGTCCATGGCGTTGGCGCCGCTTTCTGACTTGCTCCAGCGAATGAGCGCGAAGACACCTGCAGCCAAGGCCACCAGTCCGTAGGGCAAATAGATCTGGATATTGTTGCCGACAGCAAGCATCAGAACGGTGATTGCCGGCAGCTTGGTGCCAATCTGGTCGTAAAGCGCAGCAAAACGCGGCACCACGAAAGAGATCAAAAAGATCAGCAGCACGGTCACCATCACGATGAGCAGCACGGGATAGACCAACGATGCAATCATCTTTTTGCGAAAGGTGAGCGAGATGCGCTGAAAGGCCAAGTAGCGACCTAGAACCTCTTCGAGATTGCCGGAGCGCTCGCCGGCCAGTAGCGTGGTGTTAAAAATGACGGGAAAATTTCCCTGCGCCTCAAATGCGGCGGACAATGCCTGGCCCGTGCGCACACGCACGCCTACATCCTCCAACTGAGCGCGAAAGGAGGGATTCTTTTGGCGCTTGGCGAGCAACTCCAACGAGGAAAGAATAGGGAGTCCGGCACGGATAAGCGTGAGGAACTGCTGATTAAAGATGAGGAAGGGTTCCAGCTTGATGCTTTTGCGCTTGCCACCGGCCATGCCGCGTGGACGCACGGAATAGACTAAATATCCAGATTGGGTAAACCGCGCCCGCAACTCTTCTGCGGTGCTGGCGATGTGTACCTGCTCCTGCACATGCCCGCGTTCATCGGCCAGCTTAACTATGAACTCCGCCATGATAAATTCAGATCTCCGCGCTGCGCCTGCTTACATCGGCGGCAGACCATCGACGACTTTGACATTCGCCGGCGGCGTGAAGACAAAGACATCTTTGTTGATGTCTACCTTGTCATTTTCATTGTAGAACTGGAAGCGCGTTTCGGCACCGCCGGTCTCCTGCATCCGCATGGAGAGAATCGTGCCGCTAGGCAGCACAGTCAACTCCAACTGATTCATGGTCGTTTCCATGCCCACGGGTACACCGCGCAGAATGGCCATGCCTCCATCATAGGTGACGGTGAGCTTGTCCAGTTCCTTGGCTAAGTTGGTTTTGCCCAGCAGGAAGCGCAATGGCGAACGCAGATCGTTCAGCTTTTCAATGGGAATTCGCTGCGCCTGCGCATCGCCGGGCGTGTAGCTGTAAGCGAAGTGCTTATCGACCAGGAAAAGTTTTCCGTGCGGGTGGCTGTACTCCCAGCGCATGAGGCCGGGCTTTTTCAGTAGCAGTCTTCCCTGCTCGTTGCGCTCGATTCCTGCGTTCGTGTACCGCTCAACAAAGCTCAGCTCTAACCCGTGTACGCTGTTGTAGTGCTTGTCCACACGCGCGGCCACGACATCCGCCGTAGGCTGCACCAGCGTGAAAGGGTCCTCATTGGGATTCAGCGTAGCGGAATCCTGTTTGTCGTGATGCAAGGCCGCCGCAAAAGGCGCGGCCAATAGCCATGCAGACACCGCCGCGCTCATGGCCAAGGTACGGAAGCGCGGCGCATGTGGCTGCCGGATCATTGGATGGGTTGGGTGCAATTCGTACCGCCTGCAGGATCGGATTTCATCTCACCGGTCTGATCCATGCAGAAGCCCCGGTGCCCGGTTTTGCCCACGGATTGCGGTACGGCCGTCACTTCAAAAGAAGTATAAACATCCTGATTGTTCACCGTAACCTTGGTGCAGTTGCCAATGGTGAAGGTGTAGCCACTCTTTTGGCCGCTGGCCAAATCGTTGGACAACAGCTGCGCCGCCTGTGGGCTGGGCGCGCCGGACTTCGGATCGCCACCCAACTGGCTTAAATTGCAAGCAAATCCGTTGGCCGGATAATCCGTTTCGTACTGAATCTCCGCGCTGTTGATGGCGCGCAACGACTGCAGCGCTGAGGTCTCATTGGCCTGGCTGCGCATGTTCATATAATTCGGAATGGCGATGGCCATCAAGATCAAAATGACCGACATGACGATCAGCAGTTCCATGAGCGTGTAGCCGCTCTGGCTGCGGTTGCGGTTGCGCTGTGACATGGATCTCCAAATATTCATACAGATACGTTTGCCCCCGGCGATTTCCATCCTCCACACTGTATCAGTTGGCGGCGGGTCTGCCCACGGAAAAATTTATCCCTGCGCCGCCTGCTCCCAGAATCACATACCGGAGCGCCTTGTCCCAACTTCAGTGGGAGGATAGAATCCATTGTGCTTTTGCAAAAGAGACAAAGCAAACTTGGCGCGAAGCCTGCCGCCCGCTCCCGTCCAAGGAGTCATTCTGGACGAGCGCAGCGGAGTGAAGAATCCAGAGAATCTCGGTTAAGAAAACAGCCCGTGCGCCATCCTTCTCCGGGGTGCCCCGGGTCTCGGATTTGAGACCTGGGAATTGTGTTTCCGGCGAGAGGGTCGCGCAGTGGAAAAGGATGGCACTACAAACACTGTCATCCCGACCCCTTCGGCGGAGTCTATCCTGAGCGAAGTCGAAGGACTCAGGGCAGGCTCCGCGTAGCGCAGTGGAGGGACCTGCGTTTCATTCCCGCAAACCAAAGCTAACCGCAGGTTTCTCGACTCGCATCCTGCGGCTGCTCGCTCGAAATGACAATGATTTCCATGCGGAAATAGCTTCACCAGCGGCACTTTGAGTATCCTCCCACTCAAGCCAAAAGATGGCTTGAATGGGGCACCCGCCAATAACTTACCTGACTGAATTTCGCTTTGGCATGCGGTCATTTTTTCTTTTAGATTTAAATTCTCTGATAGCAAGGTCGGCAGGCGTTCCGTACGTTTTCTTCACCCAATCCGCTAAACCTTCACGGCTTAACCTCTGGACGACGATTCGGCTATTTTCAAGCTTTGTGGATATGTCCGGAAGAATTTTATTCCAAACTCTATCAACTAAATCGGGAACTTGCTTGCCTGTTATGGATTTGTGTGCATGTTGGTAGCACAGCCACGCAAAAAAGTCTGCTAATTGTAGCCCAGGGACGGATTTACGAGGAAGGAACGTGGGGTGATCGGAGAAATGATCTCCGTACACACTCCCCGGTTGGGCCAAATACTCAATTGCTTCGACAATGTCACGCTTGGTTTCTTTGTCAGTCATGTCAAAAACGTATTTCATTGGGGCCACACGCTTACTCGACCAGTCGTAGCTCAGTCCCAAGACGCTCGATAATGCCCAGACGAAGTGATTTTTGCTGACACACTCTCGCATGTTTTGAGGAACTAATTCGTCGTAGTCCTTCTTGCAGGTTGCGCTGCAGTACGCCTTCACCACGTATTTTTGGAACATCTGCAAAATCCGTTCAAAGACGCGCCCCACGCGCTCATCCGTCCAATCCTTGAACACAGAGTGAGGGTTCCGGTGGAAGCATACAGACGAATGGAAACCATCAGTAGCAATCTCCTCTTTTTCTAAAAAACGAGTCCATTCGTCTTCAAATTGTTTAAGGCGAACTGCAGGGATTACGATCCCTGCGGCAATAGCTACGGGTTGATCCTGAGCACTCCCACTATCGTCGATGTAGAGGGCGAACATGGCAATGTGTCTCCTCATTCAAATAGATAACATGTAAGCACTCAATAGTAAGTGCAATAGGGGAGAAAAGGGTTGACCTTGAACAGACATCTGCGCATACTTACTTCTAATGAGCGATGCGCCGATTCATCCCTACCAGTCCGACGGTGCCCCATTCAAGCCGATTTTGGCTTGAGTGGGATGAAGGTGTTGCGTCTCAGCTACCGCAGGTCTCGTTTCTGAGACTTAGGAATTTCCGCGCCCATGAAATGATTCCTTAACTCCACACCTGTGGTTTGCTGGCGCTAGCTTTTTGTTTTTGGCGGCGGCTTCAACCCTAAAAATTTCATGGCCAGCTGCAAATCCTTCCAAGCCTCTGGCTTCTGGCGCGGATCGCGCAACAGGTAGGCCGGATGGTAGGTGACGATCAGCTTGGAGCCGCGGCAATCATGGATGCGGCCGCGCAGCGAGGCCAGTGAGGACTTGCCCGCCAGCAGATACGTCGCTGCCGTCGCGCCCAGTGCCACCAACATGCGCGGACGAATCACATCAATCTGACGAAATAAAAAGGGCGTGCAGGTGGCGGCCTCGTCGAACTCTGGCACGCGATTTTCCGGCGGGCGACACTTCACAATATTGGCAATGTAGACCTGCTCGCGGCTCAGGCCCATCGCGGTAATCATGTTGTTGAGCAACTGGCCGCCTCGGCCAACAAAGGGCAGGCCCTGCTCGTCTTCGTCCGCACCGGGGCCTTCGCCCACAAACATCAGCTCTGCGTTTGGATCGCCATCGCCAAAGACAATTTGGTTGCGCTGTTCGCAAAGTGTGCAGCGTTGGCAATCACCAATCTCTTCGCGGATGGCGGCCAGCGCGGCGGAGCGTTTGGTTGCAGCAAGTGCGGGCGCATCGCTCAGCGCAACATTGGGCGGGTAAATCTGCGTGGGTTTGCGGGGCATCTCGAATTCAGGTTCCTGTGCAAAGGGGCTGGGCGCTGCCGCAGTGAAGGGCGCAAGCGCTGGTGTGGTAGTTGTGAGCTGAGGCATCTGCGCCGCTGCATTCGCAGCCGGTTCAGGTGCAAGTGTGCTGGCTGGCGCGAGTGCCTCCATCAGAATAGGCGGATCGTTTTTGCCGCGATAAAAATCCGCCAGGCCCAGCTCACGGCAAAACTCCAGCAGCGCGCGCGTTTGCGCCCGCGTCTCCGCGTCGAGTGCAGCCAGGTTCAGCGGAGCCGGATGGAGCGACGAGGGAGGCGTGGCAGACATGGGCGTTACCAGCGGTCGGCGGAGCCGTGGCTGGCTGGAGCCGCTCCCGCTTCCGAGAGGATGGTTTTGTTGCGCCGCAGGGCAAGCACTTCGTCCAGAATTCGATCGGCCAAGTCGCGTTTGCTCATCTCTGGCAGATCGATGGCGCGCGATTCGGTAAGGAAGGTGGCTGCGTTGCGGTCCGACTCAAAGCCAATGCCCGCGCGCGCTACATCATTCACGATGATCGCATCCGCGCCCTTGCGCGCCAGCTTGCCGCGGCCATGCTCCAAGGGATTGTTCGTTTCGGCGGCAAAGCCAATGACCAGCGTGCCCGACTTGCGGCGTTGCACGGCTTCGGCCAGAATGTCTCCGGTCGGCTCCATCTCCAGAGTGATTGGCCCTTCGCGTTTGATCTTTTGCTCCGCAGCGATGCGGGGGCGAAAGTCAGCCACAGCCGCAGCCTTGATGAGCAGCGTAGCCTGCGGCAGATGCTCCAGCACGGCTGCGCGCATTTGTTCTGCGGTCAGCACAGGCGTGATCTCGCATCCGGCGGGCGGTTGTAACTGTGTCGGCGCGCTGACGAGCCGAACCCGCGCACCGCGTTGCCGCGCAGCTTCTGCCAGGGCGTAGCCCATCTTGCCGCTGGAGCGGTTGCCCACGTAGCGCACCGGATCGATCGGCTCGCGCGTTCCACCCGCGGTGATCAGCACAGTCTCCTGCGCCATGTCCTGACGGCGATGCAAGGTGGCCACCACGGCGCGCGCAATCGTCTCCACCTCGGCCAATCGTCCGCTGCCGACCATGCCACAGGCCAGCGCTCCGCTCTCCGGCGGAATGATCTGCACGCCGCGCGCGGCGAGTGTGGCGAGGTTGGCCTGCGTGGCCGGATGCTCCCACATCTGTACATTCATGGCTGGGGCCACCAGCACCGGAGCAGGCGTGGCCAGATACAGCGTGGTTAAAAAATCATTGGCCAGGCCGTGGGCCATGCGCGCCAGCAAATCCGCCGTCGCCGGTGCAATCACCAGCGCGTCGCAGGACTGCGCTTCAGAGATGTGTTCAATGGAGGCGTCGGGGCTGGGGTGGTCTGCATCCTGCCACAGGCTGGTCAGCACGCGATGACCGGTGAGCGCGGCAAAGGTAAGCGGCTGCACAAACTGTTGTGCTGCCTCGGTCATCGTTACATGCACGTCGAGCGCCCGCTGTTGCAGCGCGCGCACCAGTTCCGCCGCTTTGTAGGCTGCGATGCCGCCGGAGACGCCAACGATCACCTTCATGCCAGCACGCCCTCTCTGCCCATGATTGTACCCGGCTGCGTGATCGCTTGCTGCGTGAAAGGCGCGAACAGCAGCACGCATCGGATCCGCTCACCAAATCCCGCTCTCCAAATCATGGATCCGAGTATTTCGGACCGAGTGTTCACGGTCGGGAAACAGCCGTGACCTCCCACTCAAGCCAAAGACCGGCTTGAATGGGGCACCAGAAACCTTGCGAACACTAACATCAAAGCGCTCTAGTTATGCAGAATCGGAGTGTAGCCTTCGGGAATCTCGATCGTCTTCTTGGTTGCATCTTCGCGAATCACATAGTCCACTTTGCCGGCCCGCATTTCATCCTGGGCCACCTTACAGGCTTTGGTGGAGCGGGAGCGCACCAGCGGACTAGCGCCGGATTGCAACTGACGCGCGCGGCGCGCAGCCACATGCACGGTGCGGTACTTGTTTTCTTCGTGGGGCGGGTTCTGTTCCATACAACTGCCTCCTAGTACGTGAATCGGCTCGAATATGGACTGGGATGAGATGTACTGATACGTTACGACGGAAAACCAAACGAAGCAAGCACAGGCCGCAGACGCGCAGCCACATTGGCCTGGCGGCAGCCATCAGCAATAGCGATCCAGCGCCGCAACTCTGCATCCGCCGTGTTGGCTGCATCCACTCCGCGCTGGCGCGCGCGTTCGGCCTGGACGATCGAGATCAACTCCTCCACCGCCTGGTCCAGCACATCGTTGATGACGATGTAGCGATACTCGCCGTAGCTGCCAATCTCATCGCGCGCCTTGGCCAGCCGCCGCAGCACGGTCTCCTCGCTCACGCCGCCTTCAGCGCGGCTGCGGTTGCGCAGGCGCATCTCCAAAATCTGCGGGTTGGGCGGAAGAATAAAAACGCTGATCGCTTCTGGCATTCTGTGCCGTACTTGCTCTGCGCCCTGCACGTCAATGTCGAGCAACACGTCCGAGCCGCGTGCCGCAGCCTCGGTCAGCGTGCTGCGCGGCGTGCCATAGCAGTTGCCGAAGACCTCGGCATGTTCCAGAAAGGCATCCTCGGCCAGCATGGCATCAAAACGCTCGCGGCTGGTGAAGTGGTACTCGCGCCCATCTTGTTCGGAGCCGCGCGGCGCGCGCGTCGTCCACGACACGGAAAACGATAGCCCATCGACCACCGAGCGCAACTGCCCGACGAGCGTGGACTTGCCCGAACCCGACGGCGCCGAAAGTATGAACAACAGCCCTGCCATGCGCAGGTGTCTCCTCATGCTGCGTTGCGATTGTGGATAGTGTTAGCTTACTCGATGTTCTGCACCTGTTCGCGGGCGCGTTCGATTTCCGTCTTCATGGCCAGGCCCAGCTCCGTAAGCCGCAGGGAGTTGCCGGCCACGCCGCCGGTTTTTGACAGCAGCGTGTTGGCCTCGCGGTTCATCTCTTGCAGCAGAAAGTCGAGCTTTTTGCCGGTATCGCCGCCGCTGCGCAGCAGCGCCAGAAAATGCTGCACGTGCGCGCGCAGGCGATCCATCTCCTCGGCCACATCGCTGCGGTCGGCCAGCAATGCGGCCTCCTGCACGATGCGGTCGTGGTCGAGCGGCCTTGCAAGCAGTTCGGCCATGCGCTGCTCCAGCCGCTGCCGATGCGACTGCACCATCTCCGCCCGCAACGCGCAAACCTCGGCCACCAGTGCGTCGAGCGACTGCATCGTCGCTTCCAAAATCGCCACCAGCGCTGCGCCTTCTTGCGCGCGCATGGCGTTCAGCGCATCCAGCAGCGCAGGCATGGCCGCAGCGGCCGCGGCCTCCAGCGCCACGCGACCCGCCTCGTTCGCCTCGGTATCGGAGCCGCTGCTCCAGACACCGGGCATTTGCAGCGCGGCATTCAAGTCCGGCGTGGCGGGCAAGCCATGCGTGTGCGCGGCGGCGGCAAAGGCATCCAGATACGCGCGAATCGCCGCCGGATTGACGCGCGGCGCGCCGGACTCCTCTGCGCCATTGGCTGCGTGCAGCGTCAGGCGCACATCCACATGACCGCGCAGCATTTTCTGCTTCAGCAGCGCGCGCCACTGCATCTCCAGCGCATCCAGGCCT
>JAJZKY010000573.1 GCA_021803885.1 Planctomycetota bacterium | reverse complement strand
GAGCGAGTTGCAGCGGGTGATTGAAGACGGCGGCAAGTCAGCGGGACGGCCACGGCCTGAGCAGCAATGACCGCCCAGGCGCTCGCCGATTTGCTCCACGCGCGGCGCACTGGCCGGGGCAAATGGCAGGGGAAGTGTCCCGCCCACAGGGACCGCAACCCGTCACTGAGCATCAGCGAAGGCAAGGACGGTCGCGTATTGCTGAACTGCCACGCCGGATGCGCCACGGCTGAAGTTTTAGCCGCGAAAGGTTTGAACATGGCCGATCTGTATCCTTCTAAACAGCCCGCGCCTACCATACCGAACGGCAGGCCCCAGACCGTGCATTACCCCTATCTGGACGCGAATGGAAACCTGCTCTATCGCGTGACGCGGTTTCCAGACAAGCAATTCCGCCAGTCTCGGCCCGATGGCAAAGGTGGATGGATATGGAACCTGGACGGTATCACGCGCGTGCCGTACTGCCTTCCCGAACTGCTCAAGGCCGATATGGTAATGATCGTGGAAGGCGAGAAAGACTGCGACAACCTTTCCGGGCTGCACTTGGAGCGGTACGAGGGCGCTTTCAAAGGCCGCACTATAGCCGCAACGACGAACAGCGGCGGCGCTGGTAAGTGGAACCCGACAGACGGCGAGCTATTCGAGAACAAAGGCGCTTTCGTATTCGAGGACAACGACCCGGCGGGCCGGAAGCATGTACAGGACGTGCTCGCTTCTGTCTATCCACACGCGAAGAGCGTCAAGCTGATTCGACTGCCGGGCCTACCAGAGCACGGCGACCTGTCCGACTGGATGCAGGTTCATACCGTCAACGAGCTAATCGAGCAGATGCAGAACGCTCCGGCGTGGCATCCCGAACCAGTTGCAACACCGTTCGCATCCGAAGCGAAAATAGGATCATCGCCCGTGGCTCACATGGATGGGGGAAGGGTGGGCATCCTTGAGGCTGCGCTTGAAGCCGTCGGACACCGTGACACTGTGCGCGAGACCTTTTGTGCGCTCTGTGTCGTGTTGCAAAGGCTGCGTGGGAACGAAAGTGTTGTGCTCCCCACCGAGAAGATCGCAGCGGCAATAGGCTGCCATTGGACTCTAATTGCTCGCCTGCGCAGGCAGCTAGTAGCCGATGGTGGGCTGAAGCCAGAGAGAGCGGCGATTCCCCATCGACAAGCCGCCCGCTTCTTTGTCCTTAGTGATACACCGCCGCTTAGTGGCGTAGTAATAGAGAATTTTCTCCAACCACGTATTCCTTCTCCCTTTCCTTTTAGTGATACACACCAATCTGAAGGTCTTAGTGATACACGCTTGAGGCCCCTTAGTGATACACCGGGAACTGGCGCAGGCTGCTATGTAGAGGGGGAATTGTGAACCTGCAATCAGTTGTGGACCAAATTGTGCGCGCCGGTGGCGTCTTGAGAATTGAGGGTGAACGCATTCGGTATCTGCTCCCTGACGATGTTGCGCACCTGGCCGGGGAACTAAGAGAGCACAAACCGGAACTGATGGAATTGCTTCGCAAGGCGGGCGGCAGGTTTGCGGTATTTCCCCACTGCCCGCGCTGCGCCAGCTATGCGCTGTACAGGGAGAACAATATCGGCTTGTACGAGTGTCAATCGTGCGGAGTGACGGGAATCGAAGAGAGCACGGCAAGGCGGCTGCAATGATGATTCCCGCTGGGAACACCTGCCCATTCGGGAGCACCTTAGCCGATTCAGGAAAATCATATAGCGTTCGGAATAACGGCGCTGGAAGGTTCAATCCTCGGTATTTGAATCGTGGAGATGGAGCAATTGAAAATGCCCCCGCCCTGCCAACTGCTGTGCGCGAGATTTGATTCGTCGAAGCTGGCGCAGTAGGTCACTTAATACAGCCACTACTGAACAGCAACCACTTTACGTTGAACGCTTCCTCTTCTGACGTGAGTATCAATTCCCACGCATCTTTACCCCTCTCAGCAGGATGCTGCTTCAGATACAAAACCGCAACATCAACAATTTGTTCGTTCGTCGTCCCTTTGGGAAAAGAAGTGCAAGCGGGATATGCGTTAATCACACCCAAGATGAAGGAATAACAGGTCTGACCCTTAATCACCGTGTCCGCTTCTCCCTCACCACCGTTATTTTCAGTTTTCTCCCAAGCTAGACAGGGTTCGTACAAATCGTTTCCGGTCATCGAAGCCCAATGTACAACTCGCGCCGGGATGGTAACTGTGTAGGTCTGTTGAGCGGGAGAAACGCGAACGAGCGTAGAGAGTGCCAAGGTGATAATCAGGAATCGAAACATAAAGTTCATCCTTCCGAGTGCGTGAGTTTATCCAGCACGAGCAGAGCAAGCCGCCGTGTTCCTTCCTCAAGATTCACTGCCGCCCTTTCAAGATGGTCTATTAGATTCTGTGGCAGTATACGCTGCCGGAGCGATTCCGGCGCACCTTGCGGACGGCTGGCAGGCGGCACACAATAGCAGCATGAGCCAAACGCGCACTGCGGACACATCGGTAAGCCTTGGAAGGCACCAGCGGAATTGCTCCATCTGCGCTCACCCGCAGCGGGAGGAAATCGAAGCTGGGTTCATTGGCTGGCGCTCTCCGGCAGCCATTGCTGAGGAATTCGGGCTGGCAGACCGCACCAGCGTTTATCGGCACGCGCACGCGCTGGGCCTGTTCGACAAGCGCAAACGGAATATACGGGCTGCATTGGAGCGGATCATCGAAAAGGCTGGCGAAGTGGACGTGACGGCGAGCGCAGTTGTCGCGGCTGTCCAGGCTTACAGCAAGATCAATGCGGCTGGACAGTGGATTGACCGCACAGAGCAAGTCAGCCTGAACGACCTTTTTGATCGCATGAGCACAGCGGAGCTTGAAGAATACGCACAGAGCGGAACGCTTCCAAAGTGGTTTGAGGCGGCAACCGTGGGCGCAACAGGGGGCGACAGTTCCGAATGACAGAAACCCGCACAGGACGCACGGAACGGCCCATCCTGCCCGCAACAGCAGCGGGAAAGGGCTTGGGGTGCTTCCCGCTGCGCTCGCCGCAATCCAGGGCCGCTGCGCGCGCGCTGGTGGCCGCACGCCAAGAGAGCGAAGCGGAGGACGACTGGAATAGACCCCTCGACTGTACCGGAATTGCAGAAGCAGTCGATGCTGCCCGAAAGCGCGTGGAGCGTGGGGAAGCCCCGGAACCGTGGACGCCCATTTACATACCACCCGGCAAAGAAAACACCGTGAGGGGACGGTTGGCCGCCAGCGTGAACGAGGGACACGAAAGAGTGGCACGTTTTGAAGCTGAGGAAGCTGAGAGAGAGGCGGAACAATGAAGCCGGGAGAATATGTCCTTGGCTCTGTGCAGTCCAGAGCGGCGGCCAGGGCACTATTAGCATCGAAGAGAGCCGTCGAAGGCGAAGGGCTTCTCGTGGTACTTCGGCTAATCGGATCACCACTCGCGCCAGGTCGGAAGTGTACCTGCCCGATTCCCCCCGCTAGCACAGTTGCCGTTTGCAGGTGCTTCTGCCCGAACTGTTGAACGCCGGAAGTTAGCTCATGCTTTACTTGAGTGGTGAGGTGCTTTTCAATGCCTAGCGAAGAAGACAAACAGAAAGCCGCTCAACTCAGGCGCGAAGTGGTGGCCTTGAGAGCGAAGCGCGATGATCCCGCCACTCCCAGGGAAGAGAGAGCACGGCTTAAATTACAGATCGAGACGAAAATCTGGGCGGGCCAACGGTTGGACCCGGAGCAATTCAAGTCGTATCGCTGGCGTTCGTCCTGAGCAGCACATTTTCCTTCGCTCAAGCCGGAAGTGGAGGGCTTCGACTGTAGCGGATACTGTAGCGACTCTCGGCATAAATGGGCTTAGACAGGCTTAGACGTGGATTCCGTAAGAGACTGAAAAACTAAGGGCACACAAGCCCATTGAATCTGAGCGAATATGCCCTGTCCGAGATTATGAGTCCCCTGCTCTAACCGTTGAGCTACAGGCCCCAAAGTGTTGCTAAATACCATGTAATAAATAGTCTACTGGAATCACACCAAACTGCCTTTTGCACCACTTTTGCGGCATAGTCTTCG
>JAJZKY010000014.1 GCA_021803885.1 Planctomycetota bacterium | reverse complement strand
GCGTATCAAGTCCAGAGCCGCGCAGGTCTCAATCGCCGTCAACATCGGACCCGCCCCGGTCTGCCCCTACGGATATTTTCCCTACCGCCCGTATAACTGTGCTCCCTACGGCTACTATGGCCCCTCATGGTTCCCCAGTGGCATCTTCATCGGCGCGGGCCCGTGGTTCCGCGGTCCCCGTGACTTCCACGGCTATGTCAACCGCTACTACGATCCCCGCTACGGCTACCGTGGCGGCCTGCCACGCCGTGGCGAGTATTACGGTCGCTGGCGCAATGACCGTTACTTCCACGGCAATGCCGAATACGACGGCCGCGGCAACCGCTGGAACGGCCACGACAACGGCTGGCATGGCCACAATCCCCGTAGCCAGGGCTGGCACGGCCGCGGCCACGGCAACCAGGGCTGGCACGGCAACGGGCATGGCAATGGCAACCATGGAAATCACGGCGACCACGGCAATGGCCATGGTCACGGCCATGGTCACGGCCACGGCCGCTGATTCCGCCTTCCTTCCCGCGCTGCGCTCCATCCACTCAGCAAGAAGACCCCTCCCCGCGAGGGGTCTTTTCTTTTGCTTGAACCCAGCGCCACCGTCCTCACCCTCACGCTCGCATATCATGCTCTGGTATAACTCCGGGCCGCATATTCAGGCCGTCCCGCAACGATTCATACTTTCAGTGTTAGTATTCAAACCATAACCTTTACCATTCACGTATATCTTCCGTATATCTTCTGGATGACCTGTGACTCTCATCACAGAGCCTCAGTCTCCTCCTTGGGAAAATAATTTGCCGGGGCTTCATCCCCAGGCACAGCGTTTGCAGGAACTCCCGCCACCGTCTCCGGTGCTCAGGTCAGACATGCGCAGGCTGCTCCTTGGCTCTTCGCAAATCAGCGTCCCCATTCCTGCGAGCTGCAAAGGGAGGAAACATGAGATTCCATTCATCTCTCCTGACCCTTGCCCTTATCGCTCTCTTCGCTCTCGTGGCAGGTCCGTCATACTCCAGCGCGCAGAACAGGGATTCCGCCAAAATCTCCCGTCTGCTCGATCAGGCTGACTATCAGGCCCAGCAGGCGAACAATCACGCCGATGAACTCCAGTCCTACACCTACTCGGGCGTCTGTCTGCAGGCTCAGGCGGCACAGCTGGACTTGATACGCAACGACGTCAACAAACTGGGAAAGCTTCTCGCCCAATTGCACGAAATCCAAAACCAGGGCTCGCCCAGCCAGCAGGACGCCATCAACAGGTTCGATCCTCTCCTGCGCCAGATGGCCGGCCAGCTCACCCTGACCATCAATTACTTGAATGAGCATCCCGACCGGGTCCAAATGACGACGTACAAGAACTATACGCACGAGTGCGCTGATGCCGCCTCGCGCGCATCGAGAGTCCTCTCAAAGATCGTGTCCCACGACAAGGCACAGGCCAAGGCGAAAACGCCCGCTCACTCACCTGAATTGCCGGATTCCGGCACGTCGCGATAGAGGCAACCCACACACCGGCAGCCTTGTGTTGCAAGCATAGGTCGCCCCGCCTTTCAGGCCATCACACGATCTTCCTCGCTTCCTTTGAGTCGCTCCTCCCGACAGGCGAAGTTCCCAACCTCGCCTGCCTCCTGCCAAAACCCTGCCATCCCGGCGGATCCAACTCCGCACCGTCCTCCGGCCAACAAGACGACTGCACCGTCCACGCCCTCGTACATGCCGAACCGGCATAACTTCCATCGCTGTCTTCTGTTTGTCGCGCAAATGTTCTTGCTTCAACCGTGAGTGTTGGAAATACAACGTACGGTTGGATATCCGCATCAGCGGCGTATCTTCTGCATGACCTGTGACCATCATCACAGAGTAAGGAATTCCACCTTGGGAAAATTACTCTGCTGGGGTGCTGTCCCTCAGCAACGAGCTTGTGGAAAGGTCTGCCGAAGCATTCGCATCTTCTGCTTGCGGCGGCAACGCGTGCTCTGCGTGATGGCTTTGCGCAACACCTGTTCACTTTCTCGCGAGCTGCAAAGGGAGGAACCATGAGATTCCATCGGACATCTCTCCTGACCCTTGCCCTCATCGCTCTCTTCGCTCTTGTGGCAGGTCCATCGTATGCTTCCGCGCAAACCAAAAATTCACCCGAGATTTCACGCCTTCTCAACGAGGCTAAGTCTTATGCTGTTCAGGCCGACCGGGACGCCACTGAGCTGCAATCCTTTACCAATTCCCGCCTCACGTGGGAGACGCACGCTGATCAGTTGGAACTCATCAAAGGCCACGTCAACAACATGGGTCAGCTTCTCCGGCAGATGCAGGACATCAAGAGCGAGGGCTCGCCCTGGCAACAGGATGCCATCGACCGCATCGAGCCGCTGCTGCGCCAAATGGCCGATCAGCTCACCGCCACCATTGAACATGGCAATGAGTATCCCAATCGCGTCCACATGATGAAGTTCAAGAATTACGTGCGTGCCTGCGCAGAGCTCGCTTCGCAGACCTCCAGGCTCATCTCTGACATCGTGGCCTACGACCAGGCGCAGTCCAAGGCCCAGATGCTAGAGCAGAAGCTCGAACTGCCTCCCTCCGGCACTCCGGAATCGGAATAGTTCGCAGTCCGAAGTTTCACCTTGGGAGCATAAGTCGGCTCGCCTTCCCAAACTAGCGCGACATGTCCCCTGCCGCGTTCGAGTCGCCGCTCCTGACGGGCGGATGAAAGCATACCGCCTGTCCTGTAGCGGGATCCATCACCCCGGTGGATCCCGCTACTATTTTCCCAGAGCATGTCCGCTATTCCTGTGAGCTTTCCGAATTCCACCAAGTGCAGCTTCTCTTAACGGAAAAGTTGCGTCGGCATTCTCGGTTCGGCATGTACCAGTAGGGGAAATGCTCTATCGCACCTGCATGAAATCCAGCGCCCGCGCCAGGTAGCTCTTCAGCTCCTTGCGCGGTACAACCGCGTCCAGAAATCCATGCTCCCGCAAAAACTCCGGACGCTGAAAACCATCCGGCAGCTTCTGCCGGATCGTCTGCTCGATCACTCTCGGCCCCGCAAAGCCTATCAGCGCTCCCGGCTCGGCAAGGTTCAAATCGCCCAGCATCGCAAAGCTTGCCGTCACTCCACCCGCTGTCGGATCGGTCATCACGGAGATATACGGGACTCGCGCCTCATCCAGCTTCGCCAGCGCCGCGGAAATCTTCGCCATCTGCATCAGGCTTACAATCCCTTCCATCATTCGTGCTCCGCCCGAGGCTGAAACCACGATCAGCGGCTGCCGCGTCTCCCGGGCCCGATCCACCGCCCTGGCAATCGTTTCGCCCACCACCGCGCCCATGCTGCCGCCGATAAAGCCGAACTCCATCGCGCTCACCACCACGCGATGCCCTCCCAGCATCCCCACCGCGCTCACGACCGCGTCGTTCAGCCCGGTGTCATGCTGCGCCTTCTTCAGCCGCCCGGCATAGGGCTTCAGGTCTGCAAACTCCAGCGGATCGGTCGACCGCAGGTTCCCATCCACCAGCTCGTAGCCTGGCTCCAGCAGCGACTCAATCCGTGCCAGCGCTCCCAGCTTGAAGTGAAACCCGCACTTCGGGCACACCTGTAGATTCGAGTCCAGGTCCGCCTTCCAGATAATCTGCCCGCACTCATCGCACTTGATCCACAGGCCTTCCGTGCGAACTCGGCTCTCGCTTGCGCCCTCTATCTTGTTTTCTTCCCGACGAAACCAGGACATCCTTCTTCCTTTCCGCTTGCGTCGCCTCTAAAGCCTGCCCGAACATCTCCAGTCGCAGGTCCCAAAAATTCCAGCTTAGTATTCAATCCCTCGCTGCGCCAGCACGCCCTTTTCATAAGCGTGCTTCACCTGCCGCATTTCCGTCACCGTATCGGCAATCTCAATCAGCGAAGGATGCGCATTCCGCCCCGTCAATATCACGTGCACCATCTCCGGCCGCTGCTTCAGCGTCTCCACTACCTTCGCGGGATCCAGCATGCCGTAGCTGATCGCGTAGTTGATCTCGTCCAGCACCACCAGGTCCCATTCGCCTGACAGAATCGCGGCCCGCGCCTCGTCCCAGGCTTCTTCCACCATCCGTATGTCTTCCGGATCCGTCTCCGCTCCGCCGATCTTCACAAACCCACGGCCCATCTGCTTCATCACCCACTGGTCGCCGAAGGCTTCCACCGCGTCCAGCTCGCCGTAGTGCCATGAGCCCTTCAGGAATTGAAGCATCAGCACTCGCATCCCATTGCCCACCGCGCGCAGGGCCGTTCCCATGGCCGCCGTCGTCTTGCCCTTGCCCGGGCCCGTGTTGATCAGAATCAGTCCCTTGCGGGACTCCTGCTGCGTATGTTCTTTTCCAGAATCGTTCATAGCCTTGCACTCGCAGGGCAGACGCCGCCGCACCAGCCCTCGGGTCAGTGCCCGGAGTGGTACGGGTGCCCCGCAAGGATTGTAAATGCCCGGTAGATCTGCTCGCTCGCCACCACCCGTGCCAGCTCATGCGGCAGCGTCATCGGCCCCAGCGACACCAGTAGGTTCGCCCGCTTCCGCGCCGCCTCTGACCATCCGTCTGCCGGACCAACCGCCACCACTACAAACTGTTGCCCACCATCGCGCTGCTGCCCGATCCACGCCGCCCAATCCTCTGACGATAACGCCTTGCCTCGCCCATCCAGCAGTGCCAACACCGGCGCTGTCCGTCCGCGCAGCCGCTCCACCCACTCCAGCAGGCTTTCTTCTGTACGGTGTACCTGTACCTCTATGTCGCAGTAGCCCTGCGTCCGGCCAACATAAAGCTCCGTGAGCGTATCAAAGGCATCCCGCCGCGCGCGATTTCCCACGGAAGCCAGCACCACTTTCACTCCGCTGCTCCTCCCAGCCTCCGCCCCGGGATCTCCCCAGCCGGATGATCTGAATCACCTCTCCCATTAGACGAAATCATCCGCTTCCCGTCCAAACTAAGCCTCGAACTTTCCCTCGATGCGTTCCAATTTCACAGCGTCGGAAAAGAGCAACTTACAGTTTCTTGTAGATCCCCGGCACCATATGTACAGAGTCCTGAATCTGTAACCCGTCCTTAACATCTTCTCGATCCGGCAATAACCCCTGAAAGCATTAGAAATCCCTCCACCTATCTCCAGGTCTCTATCTTCGATGGCATAAATAACCTCTTTATAATCAGCGAGATGATCATAACCTGCGGATGCTTTCAAGGGAGGCTGCCGAAATTATCCCAACATTCTTCCGACGCGCAATGTACTGGTTACTAAATTGCATGCCCCGGCTAGTTCTGCTCTCTATATGCTTCGAGTCTCTGCCATTCATTCATTCAGCGGCTCGATTTTGGCGAAAACGAAACGTAGGGGCTGGCTCTTCTGCAAGTGGACGAGCTGGCTGCTCATCCCCCGTCCATCCAGGGCAATCCTGCAAGATCAACCACAACCTACCCCAGTTCCCCGAGGGATCCGATGAGATCGAAGCAATTCTTGACTGCGCTCGCCTTGTTCACTGTCCTTGCCTTTCTCTCCTTGCCGCAAGCCTTCGCTCAGCAGTTGGCGGCTGTCACCGGTACGGTCACCGATCCCACAGGAGCTGCCATCCCGGGCGTCGCGGTCACCATCAGGAGCTCGTCCACCGGCGTAACCTACAAAACCGTCACCAACGGCGCCGGTGTGTACACCCTCTCGGATGTCAAGCCCGGCCCGGGTTACATCATCACCTTCGCCCATTCCGGTTTCAAAACCGTCTCGATCTCCGGAATCTACATGAACGTCGCTGCCACCCGCACCCAGAACGCTGAGATGCCGGTCGGCAGCGCTGTCCAGACCGTGAAGGTATCGGCCGCCAGCCAGAACGTCACCCTCGACACCACCAACGCCACCCTCGGCAACAACTTCCAGGTCCAGTTCCTTCAGGACTTGCCTGTCGAGAACCGTGACAGCCCTGCCGTGCTCTTCACCCAGCAGCCCGGCGTCTCCTCCGGAGGAACCTCCTCGCAAATCGGTGCCACCACTGGTGCCCGAGTTGACCAGGACCGCGTCACCCTGGATGGCCTCGATGTCAACGACATGGCCACCGGCCAGTTCGGAGCCATCGTCGCCAATGCCCCAGTCGACTCTGTTCAGGAGTTCCGCGGTGTTGTCGCCGGCGATCAGGCTGCGACCAACTCCGGCGGCGGCGGGCACTTCCAGCTCGTCACCAAAGGCGGCACCAACCACTTCCACGGTGACCTCAACGAGTACCACCGCGACACCGATCTCGAGGCCAACAACTGGTTCAGCAACAACGCCAACGTCCCCCGCTCCCCGCTCATCCGCAACCAGTTCGGCGGCGACATCGGCGGCCCGATCCTGAAAAACCGCCTCTTCTTCTATTTCGACTACAACGGCCGTCGCGACACACTTTCCAATATTGAAACTCGTACCGTTCCGCGCGACTCATTTCGCAACGGCGTCATCAACTACATAAACAACAACGGAGCCGTCAACTCCCTGTCTGCCGCTCAGGTCGCCAATCTCGACCCCCAGCACGTCGGTTTCAATCCCGAGCTTCTCAAACTCTTCAGCTCGCGCTATCCGCACGCCAACGATTTCTCCGTGGGCGATGGACTCAACACCGCAGGCTTCCGCTTCAACGCGCCCTTCCCATACAAGGAAAGCGACTACGTCGGCCGCATCGACTGGACCATCAACAGTAAGATGAAGCTCTTCGCGGTCACTCACGTCACCCGCATCAACAGCACACAGAACGCCATCCAGTTTCCCGGCGATCCGGAAACCTTCCCCTTCCTGAACAAGAGCTACTCTTGGGTCATCGGCCACACCTGGACCATCAACGACCACATGGTCAACCAGGCCTACTTCGGCGAAACCTACGAGAACTATGACTTCCCGAACACTTACAATCCCACCGGCGCCAATCAGTTCCAGACCTTTGGCGGAAACGGCACCGGCGGCGCTATCCTGACCAGTCCCTACGCCAGCGCCATCAACGCCCAGGGCCGCACCTATCCCATCCCCGTCGTGCGCGACGACCTCACTTGGATCCGCGGCAATCACGACATCACCATCGGCGGCAACTTCAAGTGGCCCAGCCCCACCGGCTTCTCCATCCTCAACTACAACACCCCAACCTTAGGTCTTGGCGGATACACCACCGAGCTCACCTCGCCTCCAGGCGAACCGAGCCTGCGGCCATCCAACATTGGCAGCGGAAACGCCATTTCGCTCTACGATCAGGCCTTTGCCCTTGCCCTCGCACCGTACACTTCCTTGAACGCCACCTATAACTACAACTCTTCGCTCAAGCCCTTCCCGCAGGGATCGGGACTGAGCCATCACTATCGCTATTACGAGTGGACACTGCATGCCGGCGACACCTGGCGCATCACCCATGCTCTCACTCTCGACTACGGCCTCCGTTGGCAGGTCTTCACCGACCCTTACGACACCAACGGCATCGAGTCCATCCAGAACTTCACCTTCGACAAGTACTTCTATGACCGCGTCGCACAAAGCAGCGCTGGCCTCTATGGCAACACCGTCGTCCCGTTCATCCAGTACACCCTTGGCGGCAAGGCTAACAACGCCCCGGGCTACTTCCAGACCAACTTCCATAACATTGCGCCCAACGTAGGCTTTGCCTGGAACCCGAAGTTCGCGCCCGAAACAGTCATCAACGGCAGCGCCGGCATCATCTACGATCAGACCGTCATTAACGCCGTCCAGTACCAGCAGTCCCAGTTCTCCTATCTCTTCCAGGCTTCGGCTCCTGATCCCCTTGGCACTCCCAACAACGCCTACCAGTCCCTTCAGAATGATCAACGGTTCTCCGGCTTCAGCAGCGTGCCCGCTCCACCTCCGGCTCCTGCGGTCAGCTCGACGTATCTCCCCTATGTCTCAGGAACGGGCTCAAATGCCGTCCCGTTCGGGCTCGCCAACGGCGGCGCATTCAATGAAATCATCAACCCCACCCTCTCGACGCCCTACTCCATCATGTTCAACTTCGGCATGGAGCAGCAGTTCCCCAAGGGGTTCATCCTCAAGGTCTCCTATGTCGGGCGCCTCGGCCGTCACCTGCTCGCCCAGGCGGACGCCAACCAGCTCATCGACTTCCCCGACAAAACCTCCGGCCAGCTCATGTCCCAGGCCTTCACCAATGTCGAAAAAGAAGTCCGCGCCGGCGACAATCCAGCCAACCTCCCGGCCGAACCTTGGTTTGAAAACCTGGTGGCTACGGCCACAGGCACTACTCCCGGTGCTCTGGGGCAGAACTTCGGCTATCCCAACACCACCAGCTTCCTCGCCAGCGCCATCTATACTCTCTATAACCGCGGCGATATGGCGGATACCGTCCAGGCCCTCGCCGGCGCGGGCCTGCTCCCGCCGAACGTCGGCATGGGTTCCCAGTTCTCTGAGAACACCTTCTATACCAACCGCGGCTTCTCCAGTTACAACGGCATGCTCGTCACGCTCCACAAGAACCTGACCAACGGCCTGCAGTTCGACATCAACTACACCTGGTCGCACTCCATCGATAACGTCTCGCTCATCGCCAACGCGGCCGCCTTCGGCGGGTACGGCTTTATCTGCGATGTCCTCCGCCCCCGCGAGTGCCGCGGCAATTCCGACTTCGACGTCACCAACTCACTCAACGGCAACTTCATCTATAGCCTGCCCTTCGGTCGCGGAGCCGCCGTCGGCGCGCATGCCCCCATCTGGCTCAATGAATTGATCGGCGGCTGGGTCGTCAGCGGTCTCCCCACCTGGCATACCGGCTTCCCGTTCTTCGCCGCCTCCAACGCCTTCGTTGCTGGTTATGCCAACGACGCACCAGCCATCCTCACCGGCTCCATTGGAGACCTCAGGATGCACATCCACGGTGGAAACGGGCAGCCCCTCAACGCCTTCGCCAACCCGCAAAAGGCGCTCAACGACTATACCGGACCCCTCGGATTCAACATCGGCAGCCGCAACAACCTGCGCGGTCCCAATTACTTTAACCTCGACCTCGGCCTCGGCAAGACCTTCCCCGTCTACCGCAACTATCGTTTCAACTTCCGGACCGATGCCTTCAACGCGCTCAACCACCCCAACTTTGAAGCTCCCACCATGACTGGCGGTGCGGATATCACCGAAAGCTCCCTCCCGTTTGGAACCATGCCGGAAGTCACCGCTAACGGCGCGCGTGTCCTCCAGGTTGCCTTGCGCTTCGAGTTCTAATCCTCAACACCAGCCCTTAAGAAGAAAGCCGCTCCCACGGGAGCGGCTTTCTTCTACATCCAGTTCACAACCTTCATAGGTCTTCACCGTCTCCGTCTTCTCCGAACCCCTACCTCCAGAACCTTCCCCCGTCCCTGCTTTTCCAGGCACGTTCCTGCAGCGTTCTACGGCTTTTCATATTCCCAACGGCTCCCCGGCTACGAACTTTTGTAAGCTGACGGGCTCATCCCCTATGTTTCAGAGGGATATATTGTTACATCCAATATATGTTTATTGATCTACTAACGAGGAGCTAACAAATAACTGTTTCATAAATCTATATTTCACATATAGTTAACAAGTTTGACCTTTTTCAGAACCGCCCTTCTTACACAAAACAAACACCCTCCGCCCGATTCCACGCCCGTTTTGGCGACAGAATTGCACTCCTTTACAACCGATAATACTGATCCGTCTCACCTCCTTTCAGCACGTCCCCGTCGACCCTGCGCGAAGGAACGGCCGGACATCAAAATGCATCCGGCGAGCCGATTCCCGTTGTTCTGTGTAGAACACAGTCGTCAGGCTCGCGGCAAAACAAATCGCAGAATTTGTCGTCCTGGAGGGGCAATGAAACTTAAGGCAACTCGTCTCGCACTCACGCTCTTCGCCGCCTTGGTGGCCGTTGCGCTGCTGCCTTCGCCAGCAGCCTACGCGCAAATCACCGCTCAGATCCACGGAACCGTCACCGACCCCACGGGCGCCGTCATTCCCGGCGCAACCATAGTCGCTCTGAATACCGGCACTGGCATCTCCACCACGCAGACCACCAATGGCCACGGATTCTATGTCGTTCCAGCTCTCGCCGTCGGCCACTACACGGTCACCATCTCAAAAAAGGGCTTTCAAACTTACAAGCAGGTCGGCCTGATCCTGCGCGTCAGCGATCAACGCGAAATCAACGCCACCCTGAAACCCAGCGCCGTTGCCACCACAGTCCAGGTCAGTGCAAACGAGTTGCAGGTCGAAACATCCAATACTGAGCTCCGCGATACCATCACCGCCAAGCAGATCGCGGCACTCCCTTCGCTGGGCCGTGACCCCGAGTACTACCAGAAGTTGATGCCCGGCACCGTTGAATCCTCCGACCGCTTCGGCAACTACTCCTCCAACGGCTCGCAGACTCAGATGAACAGCTACCTGCTTGACGGCGCTGACATCAACGACGCCCCACTCCAGAGCGAGGGCCTTGCCATCAATCCCGATGCCCTCTCCGAAGTCGAAATTGTCAGCAGCACCTTGAGTCCCCAATACAGCCGGAACTCCGGCGCCGTCGTCAACGCAACCATCAAGAACGGCACCAACCAGTTCCATGGCAATGGCTTTGAATATTACCGCGACACCTTCCTCAACAATGGGAACTACTTCTCCCCCATCCGTCCAAGGTTTCATCAGAATGAGTATGGCGGCACGCTGGGCGGACCCGTCATCAAGAAAAAACTCTTCTTCTTCCTCGCCTATCAGGGCTTCCGCAACAGTACGGCAGTCACCACGCTGACGCCGGTGCCCACCAACGCCCAGCTGGGCCGCAACGGCTCGGGAATTGCCGCTCTCAGCGGCGACTACAACGTCCTCAACGGCGGCAATAACAACTCGGTGGGCCTCAGCACCAACCCGCTTCCATTCGCCCTGAAGGGGCCAAATGGCACAACCTGCGCTGCCGGAACGCCCTGGGACCAGTGCTTCCCCGGTGGCGTCGTGAATATCCCCACTTCAGACTTCAACCCCATTGCCGGCAAGCTGCTCACGGACTACGTACCCTCCCCGAACTACAACGGCAGCTACTACAACTTCAACGCTCCAAACGCTGCCGCCGAGGACCAGGGCATCATCCGCCTCGACTATCAGGCCAGCCAGAAGGATCTCCTCTGGGCAGATACTGTCTTCCAGTCCAGCCCTGATACCACCGCCTTGCCCTTCGACGGAGCTGACCTGATGGGCTTCCCGGAAAAGGACGCTCAGCACTTCAAGATTTTCACTGCCGACTGGACACACACCTTCAACGCCAATACGCTGAATGACCTCCGCGCCAGCTATTTCCGCTTCAACTTCGCCGCGGTCGAACCCCAGCAGGTCGTGCAGCCCTCCAGCCTGGGCTTTTCCATCAACCCTCAGGACCCATCCGTTGCATCCGTCCCAACCATCTCTGTCGCTGGTTACTTTACTCTCGGCTTCAGCCCCTTTGGACCCCAGCCCAGAGTCGACACGAATGAGCTCTTTACCGATACCCTTACCAGAATCCAGGGCAATAACTCCTTGAAGTTTGGCGCCAGTGTCGAGCGATTTGCCGTACACAACCCCTTCTATGCGGAAAACAACGGTGACTTCGGATTCTCCGGTAGCGGCAGCTTCACCTCGGGCGATCCGCTCCTCGATTTCCTCGTTGGCATTCCCTCTTCCTACCTTCAGGGGTCCGGCGCTGAGATTGATGCCAGGGCATGGGAGATATACGCCTTTGCTCAGGACAGTTGGAAAGCATCCAACTCTCTCACGATCAATTACGGCACCGGCTACGACATCGAAACCCCATTCGCAAACCTGCAGTACGGCGGAGAAGCCATGATCTGCTTTGCCCCTGGGGCACAGTCGAAAATCTTCCCCACCGCTCAGGCCAGCCTGCTCTATCCCGGCGACCCCGGCTGCAACGATATGGGCGGGGCCACCACCAAGTATGACCACTTAGCGCCGCGTTTTGGCTTCGATTGGTCCCCAAGCCGCCAGTATGGATTCCTGACCGGCCCGGCGGGAGACCACCAGTTCGCCGTCCGTGGCGGATTCGGCGTCTACTTCAATCGCGACTCGGAAGAAGCGCAGCTCCAGAACCTCGAAGACCCGCCCTTCGGAACATCAAGCACCGGTGCCGGGGATGTGGGGGGAAGTCCGAGCTTCGCCAACCCATACCAGGATGTCGCTGGACGAGCCGCCTACTCGGAAGCTAACAAGTTTCCCTATACCTTCCCCAAGCCGGGCGCGAAGATCAACTTCAGCCAGTACGTTCCCTATGACCTCAGCACCATCAACAAGAACTATTCCGTGCCCTACACCATGAACTTCAATCTGCAGATTCAGCGCCAGATCCCCGGCGATCAGGTGCTCTCCGTCGGTTACGTCGGCTCCCTGGGGCGTCATCTGGTTCGCGCCTATGAGGCCGATCGCATCACTCCAGCGGGACACACAGCGGCCGTCACGGCCTGCAAGGCCATGGGCACCAGCGCCTGCCTCGGAAATGCAGCTTTCCTCTCATTGAATGACCCGCAGTACTACACCGAAACATCCGGCAACTTCCTCTCCGTCGGTCAGGTCTATACAGACGGCGCATCCAACTACAACTCTCTGCAGGTCGAGCTCAGAAAGGCCGAAAGCCATGGGATCTTCTACCAGCTCAGCTACACCTGGAGCCACGCGCTCGACAATGCCTCCGGCTTTGAGAGTTCCGGCTTCGGCAATTCCAATGACCTCACCGGCACCAACTGGGTTCCGGGCTTCCAGTATTTGAGCTACGGAAATTCCGACTACAATGCTTTCAATCGCTTCGTCGCCGCATATGGCTATCAAATACCGCTGTGGGGCAGGCTGAAGAATAGCTGGATTGCCAACGAAACCATCGGCGGCTGGAACATTGTTGGCATTACTACATTGCAAAGCGGCTTCCCGGTTTCCATCGGCGAAACCGGCACCAACCGCTCCCTCTATTGCAATGGCATCTTTTCCTTCTATAGCTGCCCGGATACGCCGGAAACATCAACCTACAACATAAAGATTAGAAATCCACGGACGCTCTACGGCGGCCAGCACTACTGGTTCAACCCGGCGCCCTTCTCGCCCGAGCCCATTGGCACCTTCGGCAACGTCAAGAGGAATTTCTTTGCAGGTCCCGGTTACAACTACACCGACCTGAGCATTTACAAGAACTTTCCTCTGGGCCGCCCCGGAACCCCACGCTACATCCAGATCACCCTGCAAGCCTTCAACGCATTCAATCACCCGAACTTCGCTCGCCCGGACGGCAATCTCTCGGACGGAGCTCAGTTTGGAACTATCACCTCAGTCAAGCAGCCCGTACTCGCCGGCGGCGACCCCCAGCCCGGACGTGCGGTGCAGTTGGTCGGCAAGATCTACTTCTAATCCGGATCGAGCGCATCCTCTGACGCGCCCTATCCCCAACAAAAGCAAAGGCCGCCCACTCGGGCGGCCTTTCCTTTCTGCTCCTGTCTCAGGTCAACTCATCCTCGCGTCTGCAGCAGCCCTGCCATGCTGTCCATTTCCGATCATGCAAAGGTCCAGTTCTACTGATTTTCATATTGTTAACGTAATCGTTCATACCGTCTTTTGTAAGACAACCGGCTTCTGCCCTCATCTTCTTTCAGATGAGCTATTTACTGAATTGCAAAGTAAGCTAACGAGTTGATTATTGATTCATCGCTAATTGGCCGGTGCAAACCCCCAAATTTAACAGCCAGTTAACATCTCGACTCGGTGCCGCATGGCCGCCAGACCGCCACCTGAAAGCGCACCCATCCCCACGCCTTCCCGCTTTGGTGACTGAATTGCATCTTCGCGCAATCGATAATGCTGATCTGTTCCAGCTTCATTCCGCACGTCACCGTTGACCCTGCGCGAGGGACTGGCCAGACATCAAGAAGCACACGAGGAGCCGCTTCCAGGTGTTCTACGTAGAACTCGGTCGCTTGGTTCCCCGCAAAACACATCGCAACAAATTATTTATTTGATCCCCGGAGGGGCAATGAAATTTAAGGGCATTCATCTTGCAGTCGCGCTTTTCGCCGCCTTGGTGGCCATCGCGCTCCTGCCATCGCCGACAGCCTTCGCGCAGACGGTCATTTCCGGCGCCGTCAGTGGCATCATCACTGACCCGACAGGCGCGGCCATCCCTGGCGCAAGCATCACCGTGACTGAAACCACAACCGGAACCACACACGTCGTCAAGACCGGTGCCGCCGGCCAGTTCCGCGTTCCATTTCTTCCTCCCGGTCCTTATTCGGTGACCGTGGTTGCAGCCGGTTTCCAGAAGACCCTGGCCAACACGAATGTGGCGATTGGCGAAACCGCGACGGTCAACGTCAAGCTTCCCCTCGCAAAGGGAACTCAGACCGTGCAGGTCCAGGCCAATGCCATCCCTCTTCTGCAGACGCAAAACTCGTCTCTCTCCACTACCCTCTCAGAGAACGTCGTGCAGAACGTCCCGAATCCCGGAAGTGACATCACCTATCCCATCAATCTGACCCAGGGCGTCGTTATGAACACCCAGGGTGGATACGGCAACTCTTCCGCCTTCGGTCTCCCGGCCACCTCCAACAACTTCACCATCAACGGTGCCCAGGACAACGACCCCTTCCTCAACCTCAACAACTCCGGCCCCAGCAACATGCTGCTCGGCAGCAACGACGTCTCGCAAATCAACGTTGTTGCCAACGCCTATGGCGCCCAGTACGGTGGCTTCGGCGGCGTCCAGGAGAACATCGTTACCCGCTCCGGAACCAACAAGTTTCACGGCAACGTGAACTACTTCTGGACCAACAGCGACATCAACGCCAACGACTGGTTCAACGACAATTCCGGGGCCGCGCAGGCATACTCCAACGCCAACCAGTTTGCCGCCGCTCTCGGTGGCCCCATCGTCAAGACCAAGCTCTTCTTCTTCGTCAACTTCGAAGGCCTCCGCTTTGTCACCGCCCCAACCGACACCGTCTTCGTCCCGACGGCCGGATACGAGGCGGACGTGCTCAAGCAGCTGCAATCCAGCAACCCTGCGGAAATCCCCTTCTACAACAAGATTTTCAAGCTCTATAACGGAGCTCCCGGCGCCGCGCTGGCCAGGCCCTTTCCAGGCACCACCTACACGTCGCCATTTACGGGTGTCTCCCAGTCCTACATGAACTACTTCCAGTCGACGCCCAAGAACAACCTGGTCGAAAATCTCTTCACCGCCCGCGTCGATGCCAACCTCGGTCCCAACGACAACATGTACGTCCACTTCAAGCGCGATCACGGCGTCCAGCCCACGGACGTCGATCCCATCAACAGCGCCTTCAATATGCAGAGCGATCAGCCCGACTATGAAGGCCAGCTCGAAGAAACCCATACCTTCAGCCCCAACCTCGTCAACCAGTTCCTCATGGCGGGTGCATGGTATAGCGCCATCTTCAAGTCCGCCAATCCCTCCCTGGAGCTCTCCACCTTCCCCTACACGCTGGAGTTCGCCGCCTCCTTCAGCAACCTGGGCGGCATCGACGCCTTCTTCCCGCAGGGTCGCAACGTCACCCAATACCAGTTCGACGACGACGTAAGCTGGACCATCGGCAAGAATTCCGTCAAGTTCGGCGGCATTTTCAAACGGGATGACGTCACCGATTATGACTTGGGCGTTCTGAGCCAGGCTCCGCTCGCCATCGAGCTTGGCCCTGGATTCGGCCCGCTCAGTGCAAATGACCTCTTTTCCCAGGGCCAGATGTATTTGGGCATCAAGAACTTCCCCACGCGCGCCTCGGCTCCCATCGCCCTCTATCAGTTGGGCCTCTATCTGCAGGATCAGTACCGCCCGGCGGAAAATTTCCAGGTCACCGGTGGCATCCGCATCGAGCACAACTCCAACCCCGTTTGCCAGGTCAACTGCTTCGGCCGTTTCGCTGGCTCCTACCAGAGCGTGAACGCGGCCCTCAATCAGCCCTATAACAAGATCATTGCGACCGGCCTGCACCAGGCCTTCCCCAGCCTCCAGGCCATCAGTGTCCAGCCGCGTGTTGGCTTCACCTGGAGCCCGAAGAATCACATGCACACGGTCCTTCGCGGCGGCTTCGGTCTGTTCTCTGACGTCTTCCCCGCGACCGTCGCCGACAGCCTCCTCACCAACCCGCCGCTCAATCCCGAGTTTGCCGCCGGCGGTCTCACTGACCCGTCACAGCCGGGCAGCTTCACCCAGTCGCTCTCGCAGGCCAATCAGGCCTTCGTAAACGGCTTCGCCAGCGGTGGCAGCTTTGACACCATCTCGGCAACCAACTCCAACTTCGTCCAGCCCAACATCTTCACCGCGGATCCAAACATCCATTACCCGACCTACGAGGAATGGAGCCTGCAGGTGCAGCAGCAGCTTGGACGCAATGTCAGCTTCCAGGTCGGCTATGTCGGCAACCATGGCGAGAACGAGCCCGTCGTCAACAACGGCGTCAACATCTCTGAAGCAACCAGCGCCAGCACTTTTAACGGCCTGCCTCAGAACCCCGCATTGCCTTCCTTCGCGGGAGTGTCGGTTGTCCAGAGCGCGGCGATTTCCAACTACAGCGGGTTGGTCTCTTCCGTGAAGTACCAGTCCCCCATCATTACAGGGCAGATCAACTACACCTGGAGCCACGCGCTGGATGAAATCTCGAATGGCGGTTTCCTGCCCTTCGGCGGCAACACCACCAGCCCCATTGATCCCTTCAACCTTCGGTTGCAGAACTACGGCAACGCCGACTACGACCTGCGCAACAATATGAATGCCTTTTATGTCATTCACGTTCCGCACTTTGGTGGTCCCAAACTTCTGACGGCGAACTGGCTCGTGTCCGGAACCATCTTCTGGCACAGCGGCTTCCCCTTCAGCGTGACCGACGCCAACGCAACCAACAGCCTCAACGCAACCGGGAACTATGGCGGCACCATGCTGGCGGATATCTACAGCTCTGCCAATCTGGTCCATAACTGCGGCAAATCCGCCATCAACACGCCCTGCTTCGGTCCCTGGGCCGGCGCAACCGATGCAAACGGCAATCCGGTCGTCAACGCTAACTTCCAGGACCCCACCGGCTTCGGTGGTCAGCGCAGGAATCAGTTCTTCGGACCCGGTTACTTTGACACCGACTTCGCCATCATGAAGGGATTCCCCATCCCCCATGTCGAGGGTGGTCTGGTCAGGATCGGCGCGCAGGCCTACAACGTTTTCAACCACCCGAACTTCGCGAATCCGAACGCCAACTTTGACAGCCCGCAGTTTGGTACGATCACCAGCACGGTCAGCACACCGACCAGCGCATACGGTTCGTTCCTCGGCGGCGATGCCTCGCCTCGTATCGTGCAGCTCAAGGCGACCATCACCTTCTAACTCGCAAGTCCAGAACCACTCTCCAAAGGAGACAGCTCCGGCTGTCTCCTCTTTTTTTTCCATCCCAGACGCAACAACCGCCCGTCCGGGCGGCCATCCCGTTTCTCCTCCACTTCAAATCAATCCAGATTCCCGCCGTCAGC
>JAJZKY010000572.1 GCA_021803885.1 Planctomycetota bacterium | reverse complement strand
CCATATTCCAATGCCCACATGGCAAGGCCAATAAAACCAGTGGGTTGCAATAAGCCAAAGGGGATGATGTAGCGGGCAGAGGGCATGGCTAGTGGTCGCTTCATCCACAGCCCCTGTATCCGCACCGAAGGCCGCGCAATCATTTTGTCCAAAATGTCACGCTCCCATAACCGAGGGTGATATATTCTGCGGTAATTGCGGTGCAGGCTTACGTTAAGCGATCTTTCTTGCGACGTAAATAACAGGGAGTCTTCATGACGATTCTTACACCGGAAACGCAGAATCATTCCGCAACAGAAGTGGATCTGAGCGTCCTGCTTAAATCTTTGCATGGCCTTACCATGTGGCGGCCAATGACTATTTTGGCTATCTCTCTATTCGCAGGTGTCGTGACCTTTCTGGTTTTAGGTCGGCTGGGTTCAGACATTGGCGGTGTGGGTGCTGCCTTATTGGTGCTTCTCGGGCTGCTGATTTGTATCGCATTCGCAGGTGCTGGCTATCTTGGTGCCGGATTCAGTCTTGCGGCATCCGTGCAGGAGCGGGATACCCCCAGCATAAGTTCCAGTCTTCTTTTCGGTTTGTACGGACTACCGCGCCTCATTGGGTTGATCGTGATTGAGACACTTATTCTGCTTGGACTGCTTATTGTTGAAGCGATTATCATCGAGATCTGCCGGATCTCTGTGCTTGGTGGATTGCTGTCGCTGGTGGTATTTCCGGCGCTGCTCATCGTCAACATGGCACTCACGGCAATGGCCTTTGTGGCCTTCAATCTGAGCGGCCCGGCGCTATGGTTCGGAGAAACCGTCACGCATGCCCTTGGGCATGTCATCGCCGTTGCCCGCTCCCGTCCGGGGCCCGTACTTTTTGTGATGCTTCTGCTTTTTCTGCTCTATTTGGTTGTTGGCGGCGTTCTCGCCATCATAGCAATTTATGCGGCTACGTTCACGGGATCTCTCATCGTGGGAGCGATGGGGGGTGCGATGCATGGTGCCACTGATAGTTTGATCGGCATTGCCAGTATTTTTCAGAATCCGATGGCGGCTGAAATGGGTAGTGCTTATGGGCCGGCATTTTCGGGCTACGGTGGGTACGGGGGTGGCAGCATCCCTATAAACGACAGCCTCTATGTGTATTCCTTACTTATAGCTGTTGCGGCTTTCGGTGTTATTGTCGTCGCTATCCCAAACACCGTTTTGCAGCTGGGGCTGGCCTACCTTTATGACGATAGCACCCGTCTCGTCGATGGGGAAGCGGGGAGCGCCATGGTCGGGGATATGATGAAGAAGGTCAGCGCTGCAGCGGATGCGACAAGACGTAAGGCCGAGGCCGCCGCCCAGCAGGTGCGGGAACAGACACAGAAAGCCGCCGAGCGTAGCCGGGCAACGGTTGAGCCCGGACCTGCAAATCATTCCCCGGTAACGCCGAAAGGGATTTTTTGCAAAAAATGCGGCGCAGCGCTGACTGAAGGCGATCGCTTTTGTGGAGAGTGTGGTCATCCCCGGGAAGGTTCATCCTAGAAACGCGGCAGGACCACCTAACTGCCAGAATGGCTTCAAATTTAAAATGCAATACCCACTATTTTATCCCCACGTTAAAAGGAAATTTTAATGAAACACTCGTTGGTTGTTCGTGTCGCCGTATTGAGCGCCGTCGCCGTTGGCCTTTCCGGTTGCGCCGCCGCGCAGGTGGCGCTCTCCCACAAGAATCTGAACGTCCAGACCAAAATGTCGAACACCATCTTTTTGCCGCCGGTCTCTCCGTCTAAACAGACGGTGTATGTGCAGTTCAAGAACACGGCGGACCAGTCGCTCAACGTTTCTGCGCTAGAGCAGGAACTAGATGCGAGCCTGACGACACAGGGGTACCGGGTAGTGCCCTATAAGCAGGCCCATTATCTGTTGCAGATCAACGTGCTGTCCATCGGCAAGATGAGTCCGTCTGCGGCTCAGAGCGCGTTGGGTGGCGGCTATGGCGGCGCGCTGGGCAGCGCCTTGGCGGGTGCGGCGGCGGGCGGGCTTATCGGTCAATCCTATGTTGGCGCCGGGGTGGGTGGACTGGTGGCTGGTGTCGGCGGGCTGGTCGCGGATTCATTGGTCAAGAATGTGACCTATGGCATGATCACCGATGTCCAGGTGGGTGTGCGTTCACGCCATGCGGTTCAGCAGCAAACCAATGCCAATCTCCAGCAGGGGACCAGTACCAGCACCACCCAGAATACCAATCAGGTGGGGCATTGGATGGATTACCGCACCCGCATTGTGTCCACCGCGAATAAAGTGAATCTGTCGTTCAAGACGGCGTTGCCTGCGCTGCAAGGACAACTGGTGCATAGTTTGAGTGGTCTTCTATAAGAAGGAATTAAGTGGAAGCCCCGTCCTTCCCGCTCTTAAGAGCGACAACCGCAGGCTGAGGGCGAGGACGAGGTCTGCTGACATGGCTTACCTCATCTTGGGTAAGCTGGATCTCAGGCCCAGTTGAAGTGACAAGGAACCTATCACTTTGTTACCACGAGCCCATACGCCAAGGAATTTTTATCATGCAACGTCCTGTTCACCCGGTACTTCTGGGATGCCTTACCGTCCTTTGCTTCACTGCCGGATCGGACATGGCGCAAGCCGCGACTTCTACCAATCCTATCCTCGCCGCTAATAACGAAATCGGTCTCGCCGCAACAGGCACACTCATGAATTATCAGGAGCATTTTTCGCCTGCGCAGACCCATGGGAAAAGCGACACCGAATCCGGCTGGATGCCCGGATTCGCGGTCAACTACAGCCTGATGGGCGATTATTTCCGTTCGCTGCCCAACCTCTACTTTGACGTGCACTATGATTACGCCAGCGGCGGATTGCACTATCAGGGATTTTTGCAGAAGCCTGGGCTCCCCAACATACAAAGCACCGAGAATGCGACTACCCAACGCGTTCTCGCCCGCCTGGGTATGGGCTTCCCCGTGGGTCAACGCATGCTGTTAACGCCCTACGTAGCGGGTGGGTATCAGCGTTGGAGCAGGAATTTATCGGCCACGCAGGAAGAAGTTTATCATGCGGAACTGGTCGGGGCCGGGTTGCGCTACCAGTTCGCGCCCATGTCCCGACTGGTGTTGTCTGCCAATTTGGAGGGCCTGGCGGTCATCGGCGGCGGGATGACCCCTTCGGGTAATCTAATCGCCGATCATTTGGGAAATGCTTCCTTTGGCACCAGTGGCGAGGAAAAACTCGCCGTCGATGTGGATTATCGACTCTCCGGTCCATGGCACAGCTCATGAGCATTATGATGACCTCGTAATAGCTTGTGTATGAGGGCCGCATGACGATCCCCGGCAATACCATGACAGTGGAGACGCTGAGCCATCGTATTCACTTCATACGCGGGCAGAAGGGAAGGTCATGATAGAGCTGATCTGGCGGAACTCTACGGCGTCACTACCAAGGGCACACTCTCATACACAAATCATCTGGAAAAGCGGACTGGGTCGATTTAGGTCAAATACACAAAGTGGGGCAGAATGACCTGTGATCCGGTGGGGGTGCCATACACAACAAATTACGAATACCCAATAATGGAATTAATGCGTTATGCTCTTTAACACATTGCGGGGCAGTAGAGGTAATTTTTTTACGATACGAAGGGTAACCATGCAGCAAATCGTGACAGATCTGGAGCGCATGTAGTTCATCCTCATGGATTTCCCCGCCTATCCTCAGTGGAATCCCTTCGGAGCATGTTATGGAGGTGCGCGGCCTCACCCACAAGGATCTGGAACCCTGCACCGGATTACGGACTCAGGTTTCCGAAGTGCTCAGCCGGCGCCGCCCGCTGACCCTGGAAATGACCCGTCGCCCGCGGTGATCAATACACCGGCAACTCCGTCGTATCCACCACCCTGCGCAGCACAAAGCTGGAATGCACGCCGGTCACCCCCTCGATGCGCGTCAGGCGATGGAGTAAAAACTCCTGAAAATGCGCCATATCACGCACGGCAACCTTGATCTGGTAATCCGCGTCATGGCCGGTGATGAGATAGCACTCCAGTACCTCCGGCGAGCGACTGATTTCT
>JAJZKY010000571.1 GCA_021803885.1 Planctomycetota bacterium | reverse complement strand
GCCTCGCCGGCGGCCAAAACTCCCGCGCCGTAAAATATGAATTTATTTTTGCGCGACCCCTTAATTAACGGTACAACCAATTACATATAACACCTACCGTTTAAGTGTGCAATAGATCATACCCCCAACAACTGTAAATTCAAATCATACCGCGCCAAGCATGATTTGATAATATCGTCAGCGTCACAGCGATCGAAATGGGTGCGGCCAGAAATTGTGGCATTCAAATCAAGGTAACCGTTTCCAGAGCATCAATCGGTATTGCTAAATCATTAGGGGACAACGGCGGGCGAGACGCCCGCGCGATCCCAGGATATTTCTCTAATACGCAAACCAAAGATGACGGTGGAGCTTTTGTCCAAAAATATGGCCGCACCCATCGAACCAATACATATCAACAGGCCCAGACATTTGACAATAGCGGGCAATGCGTCTATTGCTTGGCGCAATGAAATCGCGAATGGCCTATCGCCGCTCTCCCGCCGCAGTGGTTAATGCCCCCAAGGCCCCACCACGGTGGATGCTGCTTCCGGCATTGCTGATAGCAACGTTGCTGGTCATGCTGGTGATATCCGGTTCACTTGTGCCGACCGTTCTGGCCACGCTGTGCAATGCCGCCTGGGCCGGCGTGATTATTATTCCGGCACTGTTGTTAGGACTGGCGATAACCCATAAGGTGCGTAAACTACCGGTAATAGAGTTGTCGCTCTGGCCGCTGGGGTTCCGCCTGGTGCTTTCCGCCGCGCTGGGCTTGGGGGTATTAAGCCTGGCCACGCTGGCGTTGGGGAGTTGCGGCTTGATTTCCGGGCCGGTTTGCGCCGCCTTGCTGCTTGCCGCCGTCGCCATCGGTTATCCTTTTGCACGGCAATTAAGACCCGAGCTTGAATTTCTCCGTCTTCCGATTTCGCGCCGGCATTGGTCTATTTTATTAGCCTGCATCCCGATAGCCGTGTTGTTCATCGCGGTTACCTTTCCCGCCGGAACATTGTGGCATACCGAAGGCAATGGTTTTGACGTGCTGGAATATCATCTGCAATTGCCGCGACAATTTCTTGAATTGCATTCCACCGCTCCGGTCAAGGGGAATATATACTCTTATCTGTCATTAAATATGGAAATGCTTTATCTGATACTCGCCGCCATCACGCACTGGGCGGTAGGGGCGGGTTATATCTATGCTCTGGTGTTTGGAGCACAGAGTTTACATGCTCTGGTAACACTGCTGGCCGCAGCGGGAATTCTGCTGGCGCCACTGCCGCTTAAGGCTCCGGGACGAATTCTCTCGACGCTGGTATTTCTGGTAACTCCATGGACTTTAGTTATTGGTTCCTTAGCGTATAACGACGGCCTGGTGCTGTTGTATGGCGTTTTGGCCATCAGTTTGGCGGTAGCGGCAAGATCACAATGGCGATCGGCCGAGTGGCTTATTCTGGGCGTGTTGCTGGGACTGGTGGTGGGTACCAAAATGACCGCCGGCGTCATGGTGGCGGTTCCGGTGGCGGCCATGCTGGCGGCACGCCGCAATTTTCGCCAACTGGCGGTTGTGGTTCTCACCGCATTATTGCTCTACAGCCCCTGGATGGTGCGTTCCATGGTCGCCACGCACACGGCCAGAAGTTTGGGCAATCCGATATTTCCAATTTTTACCGGCACTTTGGGGCGCGGACATTGGAGTAAAACCCTCGCCTTGAGGTTTGATCGCGGCCACCGCCCGCCAGTACGTGATGCGGGCCTGATTGGACATGTGCGAGCCTTGGCTGATCAATCCATATTAGACCGCCAATGGTCGCCGGGAATTGCGGCCTGGGTGGATGCGATACGCCCCGCACCCGGATTTCCCGGCCCACAAACACCCTGGTATTTACGCCTGGGTCTAATCTGGCTGGTGGTGCTTCCCGCTCTGGGGTTGGGATTATTTTGCGGGCGACAGGCGTGGCTGCTGATATTGTCTCTGGCGGTGCAGGTCCTTGCCTGGCTGACCTGCACGCAATTACAGGCCCGTTTTCTCCTGCCCGCCGTTATTCCACTGGCCTGGCTGCTGGGCATGACGGCGGAACTGCTGCCGGCTTATCGGATGGCGGCTACCGCGTTGATAACATTGCAGGCTGCGGCTTGTGGCCTGCTGCTGCGGCCCGAAGCCGGACTTTTTCTCGGGCCACTTAATACGCAAAGGCCGCCGCCTATTGGTGCGGCTATCAGCTTGCCGCGAGACTGGCTTTTTGAACCGCCGCCACCAGGGCAGTTTACGGATCACACGCGTTATTATCTCGAAGGTCTGGCGACCCCGTTGTATATCCGGGGGCGGGTCCTGTATGCCACCGTCTTTAACCGCAATGAATTAGCGCGGTCGTTTCATCATGGCGGCGCCAGGGCGGCGCTGCGGTATCTGCAACTCCACCATGTTAATTATCTGCTGGTGGATTGGCCGGAAATTATTCGCCTGCGTCATACTTATGGATTTGATCCGATTATTACCCCACAGAACATCGGCCGACTCCAAACACTGGGTTTAAGGCTTATTACAGAACGCACGGCTCCCGGAATTCTCATTTACCGCGTACCGCCAAAATGATTCGGTAACCGTTCACGGCCATGCCGACGGATCAGAGTTAAGGCGTTTTCGGCGTACCTCAAAGCGGGGGCACGTCTTGTGGTGCAGGCTTCCAACCTGACTTGTTATCCCTTCGTGAACGGTTACATGATTCGTACCTGATGGCCCCGGACGGTACTGCTGGAATGATGGCATGAACATTGAACCGTCAACCATAGCCATTGGGATGTGTTTGCAACCAGCGCCATGCGGATTCCACGATAACATGCAGATCCGTAATTTTAGCTTTCCAGGAAAAATCCTTCGCCATGCGCTCCGGTGACGCAAAAAGAGCTGGCGGGTCCCCGGGACGACGGGCGGTTTCACGGGTGGGAATTGGTTTGCCGGTAACTTTTCGGCAGGCGTCGATAATTTCCCGCACAGAATATCCTCGCCCCACGCCCAGATTGTAGAACAAGCCGCGCCCCGGTTGCAGGTGTTCCAGCAGTACCAGGTGGGCCTCCACCAGGTCCCATACATGGATGTAGTCCCGGATGCAGGTTCCATCCGGTGTGGGATAATCTTGGCCAAATATTTCCACCGCCGGACGCTGTCCCAGCGCCACTTGCAGAACAATGGGCAGCAGATGCGTTTCCGGGCGGTGATCTTCACCAATGCTGCCGTCCAGCGCTGCACCGGCCACGTTAAAATAGCGCGGCGCCGCGAACGCCAGACCTTCCGCCCTGGCGGTATCTTTGAGAATATTTTCTACCATAAGTTTGCTGTGGCCGTAGGGACTTATTGGATTCTGGGGCAGGTCTTCCGTAATCGGCACACGTTGTGGTTCGCCATAGGTGGCGCAGGTACTGGAAAACACCAGTTTTTTTACTCCGGTGAGATTCATGGCATCCAACATGCTGATCGTATTTGACACATTATTGCGATAGTATTTACGGGGGTTCTGAACGCTTTCGCCAACGTAGGCACTGGCCGCAAAGTGCATGACCGCTTCAATTTTGTCGGCACCCAGTACCGTCGCCAGGGCCGCGGTATTGGCACAATCCAGCACTACCAGTCGCGCCTTGGGATGCACCGCGGCACGATGCCCCTCGGTGAGATTATCAATGGCCGTCACATGATGACCACGTTCCACCAGCAATTTTACCGCATGAGACCCGATGTATCCTGCTGCACCAATAACCGCGATATTCATAATAACCCTTTCCAAATTACGGTTACTAATGTAATGCACCATCGAAAAATTGGAAATGGGTACTGCCGGGCAACCGCTTCTTGGGAAAGGATGTCTGTCATCGTTCACGCCTGCAAATTTGCCGCGATCACGATCACAAGTGCAGGTTACCAAAACACCTCTGTGGACAAGATCATGCGTATCTGAGCTTTGAAATTTGGTAACCGTTCACGGGCCATAACCGTGAAAAATCATAATGCAAGTGAGTAATGAATATAAACAAAGCAATGTCACCACGACGACAAAACGAAGGTTACAGGTTATAGGTTACAGTTGGACGGGG
>JAJZKY010000570.1 GCA_021803885.1 Planctomycetota bacterium | reverse complement strand
TGCTGCCGCTGGTGCTGGGCCCCTCGTTTGCCGAGGCGGCGACGGCATTGCGGTGGCTATGCGTGATTCCGCTGCTGCGACTGCTGCACTATACGTGGGGAACGGCGATTACGGCTTGCATGTCCCAATGGCGGCGGACGGCGGCACAGGCTGCTGCGGCGGCGCTGAACGTGGCGCTCTGCGTGTGGTGGATTCCGAGATGGCAGTGGCGCGGGGCCGCGATGGCGAGCCTGATGACGGATGGGGCGCTGGTGGTGATGAGCCTGCTGATCTGGTGGCATTGGTCGCGGAGGCGTGCGACAGACGGCGCGAATGATGTGGTGAATACGAAAGAGGTTGGCAGGGCAACGCCGGGTTGGATACATTAAGCCAGCTGTGTTGAGTTTAACGACGATCAACGATGTGTTCTTTGCCGTGGCCACGAGCCGGCATCGGGAAGCGATGCTGGTGCAGGGGTCTGACGGTGCGTGGCGCCCTGTTTCCGGTGCTGAAGTGTACCGCAGGGTGCTGGCAGTGGCGCGGGCGCTGCGGCAATGGGGCGTGCGCAAGGGCGATCGAGTGGCGCTGCTGGCGGAGAACCGCTGGGAGTGGGCCGTGGCGGACTTTGCCACGCTGGCACTGGGCGGCGTGGATGTTCCGATTTATCCGACGCTGCCGGCCGATCATGTTGCGGCATTGCTGGAAGACTCCGGCGCGAAGGTGATTTTTGTTTCGACCCGTGCGCAGTATGAGAAAGTGGCAGCGATTCGCGCGCAGACGTCGATTGAGCAGATTGTGATGATGGACGACGGGCCGGTGCCGGACGCGGAGAACTTTGCGTCGCTGCTGCAGTATGCCTCGGGGGGCGAGCAGGACGAGGCTTTTGACCGCGAGGCGGAGTCCGTGGCGGCCAGCGACCTGGCGACGATCATTTACACGTCGGGGACGACCGGCGAGCCAAAGGGCGTGATGCTGACGCACGGGAATATCGCGTCAAATTTGAATTATTCGCTCGCGGAGTTTGATCTTGGAGTGGAAGATTCCTGCATTTCGTTTTTGCCGTTGTCGCATATTACGGCGCGGCACCTGGACTATGCGCTGTTTGCGAAAGGAACCACGGTAGCCTACTGCCCGAAGTTCGACACGCTGCCGCAGGCGATGGCGCAGGTGAGGCCGACGATTTTTGTGGGTGTGCCGCGCGTGTATGAGAAGGTGCGGCAGGCCGTGGAGCAGAAGTCCGCGGGTTCGCCGGTGAAGAATAAGCTTTTGCGCTGGGCAGTGCGGGTTGGACGTGAGCACCTGGGCCAGATCAGCGAAGGCAAAATGCCAAGGGCGTTCGACTGGAGGCTGGCGAACCGGCTGATTTACTCGAAGATCGGCAAGGCCTTTGGCGGCAGGGTGCGGATCTTTATTGCCGGCGGCGCGCCGCTGGGGCTGGACACGGCGAGCTGGTTTGGCGCTGTTGGGATCCGGATTCTGGAGGGGTATGGGCTGACGGAGACCTCGCCGGTGCTGGCCTTGAATTCGCCGGTGGCTTACCGGATGGGCTCGGTGGGCAAACCCCTGCCGAATGTGCAGTGCCAAATAGCGGAAGACGGCGAGCTGCTGGTGAAGGGTCCGAACGTGTTTGTGGGCTACTGGAAGAAGCTTGACGAGACGGACGAGTCGTTTGAGGAGGGGTGGTTCAAGACAGGCGACATCACGCGGCTGGATGAGGACGGCTTCTTGTATGTGACGGACCGGAAGAAGGAATTGCTGAAAACATCAGGCGGCAAACTGATTGCTCCGCAGCCGATCGAAGGCAAGCTGAAAGGGCATTTGCTGGTGGCGCAGGCGGCGCTGGTGGGCGACCGGCACAAGTTTGCCGCGGCGCTGATTTCGCCCAACTTTATGGCCCTGGAGGCGTGGGCGGTGCAGCAGGGAATCAAGGTGGCGTCTCGCGCGGAGCTGCTGGATCATCCGGCAGTGGTGGCTGCGTACCAGATGATTGTGGACCAGGTGAACGCGGGGCTGGCGAGTTTTGAGACAATCAAGCGGTTCCGGCTGATCGCGGATGAGTGGACGCTGGAGACGGGCGAGCTGACTCCGAGCCTGAAATTGAAGCGGCGGGTGATCGACCAGAAATATTCCTCAGAAGTTGCCGATTTATACCGTGATGAGGCAGTGACGCACGGTTAAGGTTGCACCTGTGTGAAAGCGCAGGTGCAAGGTCGCCGAGGTGTGCGCGCTGCCGGTACACTGAGGGATAGAGAGGCCTTATGACCCGCTTGATGGCTGAGAAAGAGATTGCGGCAGACATGCATCCGGCGCCGCTGACGGTGGATGGTTCGGCGCTGCTGCACCAGATGTTTCGATTTGACTGGCCAGCGTGGCGCGCGCTGGATGCGGCGGAGCGGAAGGAGATCCTTGAGGAAGCACAAGCTGCATTTGCCGTGATGGAGGCTGGGCAGCAGGAGGGTCATCCGAACCAGAGCGCGATGTTTGCGCAGCTAGGGCACAAGGGCGACCTGATGCTTGTGCACTTCCGCGAGACGATGGAAGATCTGGCGCGGCTGGAACGCGACATGGCGCGGCTGCGGCTGAGCGACTACCTGGACCCGATGGAGTCGTATGTGTCCGTGGTGGAGCTGGGGCTGTACGAGTCCTCGGCGAAGATTTTTGCCCAACTAGCGGCCGAGGGCGTGGAAGCGCACAGCGAGGTATGGAACCAGCGCGTGGCCGAGGTGGTGGCGCGGCAGGCCGCGGCGATGGCGGTGCGGCTATTTCCGGCGATTCCGAAGGGCAAGTACCTATGCTTTTACCCGATGGACCGCAAGCGCGGCGAACAGGTGAACTGGTATACGGAGTCGATGGCCGAGCGGCAGCGCATGATGCACGATCACGGCATGATCGGGCGGCGTTATGCGGAGCAGGTGCGGCAGATTATCAGCGGCTCGATAGGCTTTGATGACTGGGAGTGGGGCGTGGATCTGTTCGCCGATGAGCCGACGGTCTTCAAGAAGCTGATCTACGAGATGCGGTTTGACGAGGCTAGCGCGCTGTATGCGGAGTTTGGGCCGTTTTACATCGGCGTGAGGCTGCCGGCGGCGGAGCTGGGGACCTGGCTCGCGATGGAAGGCGCATAGCCGTGAAAGTGTTTGTGACGGGGGCGACCGGATTTGTCGGCAGCCACGTGGCGAAAGAACTGGCGGCTCAGGGCGCCCAGATGCGCATTCTGACGCGCAAGACGAGCAACCTGGCGAATCTGGAAGGCGTAACGGGCGAGACGGTGGTGGGCGATCTGCTGGCGCCGGAAGGGCTGCGGAGGGCGATTCGCGGCTGCGATGCGGTGATGCACGTGGCGGCGGATTACCGGCTTTGGGTGCGGGATCCAAAGGCGATGTATGCGGCCAACGTGGAGGGCACGCGGGCGTTGCTGAAGATAGCGCGCGAAGAAGGCGTGCGGCGGTTTGTGTACACGTCGAGCGTGGCGACGATGGCGTTCCGGTCAGACGGGACGATTGTGGACGAGGCGACGCCGGTGACGCTGGACCACATGGTGGGCCACTACAAGCGGTCGAAGTTCATGGCCGAGCACGTGGCGCTGGAGGCCGCAGCCACGGGGCAGCAGGTGATGGTGCTGAATCCCACGACGCCGATTGGCGCGGGGGACATCAAGCCGACGCCTACGGGGGAGATTGTGGTGGATTTTCTGAACCGGAAATTTCCGGCGTATGTGGATACGGGGCTGAACCTGGTGGACGTGACGGAAGTGGCGCGGACGCATGTGGCGGCGTTGGATCCGAATGTGGGGCGCGTAGGCGAGCGATACATCCTGGGCGGCGAAAATCTGACTTTGAAGCAGATTCTGGACAAGATGTCAGCGGTGACGGGGCTGCCTTCGCCGACGATGCAGGTTCCGCATGCGGTGGCGATGGCGTTTGCGTTCGTCGACGAGAATATTCAGGGCAGGCTGCTGGGCAAGGAGCCGCGCGCCACGGTGGAAGCGGTGAGGATGGGCAAGAAGAAGATGTTTGCCTCTTCGGCAAAGGCGGAGCGGGAACTGGGCTTTCGCGTCGTGCCGGTGTATGAGGCGCTACGGCAGGCAATTGCGTGG
>JAJZKY010000569.1 GCA_021803885.1 Planctomycetota bacterium | reverse complement strand
GTGTGGGCATACGAAGCTACAGTTGCCACACTGAATACAGATATCGGGATCCCACTTGGCGATAACGTCTGAGACGTTGCGTTTTTCGAAGGCCGCAGTGCCGCTTGGCCACGTTCCGTCCACTGGGATCGCGCTCACCGGTAGCTCGTCCCCCCGACCAGCCATCATCACTGCGGTGACTTTTCTCACAAATTCGGGGGCGCTGGCAGGAACAAGGGGTGGTGACTCCATTGTCGACGTCACTTCGTGGGGAATCTCGACCCTATTCAGCTCCTGTAGCGCTCGCTCTACCGCGTTGAGGTTGGCCTTCACAACCCTCTCACCGCGGCGTGCGTAGCTTTTGAGGATGAAGGCTTTGACCTGCTCGATGGCCTTCTCTGAATCCATCAACCCTGACAGTACGAAAAAGCAGGTCTGCAGCACGGTGTTCACCCGGCCTCCGAGCCCGACCTCCGTGGCAATCCGGCCAGCATCGATCACGAAAAGCTGGATTTCCTTCGCGAGTATCTGCTCCTGAACTTGCCGGGGCATCACCTGCCATACCTTGTCTGCGAGATAGGGTGAGTTCAGCAAAAGAGTAGCACCATGTTTAGCGACTCGAAGTACCTCTGGGTGTGATAGGAATTCGAATCGGTGGCAGCCGACAAAGCTAGCCTCTGTGATCAGGTATGGCGCGTGGATGGGGTGGGCTCCAAAGCGGAGGTGCGATACCGTTTGAGAACCCGACTTCTTTGAGTCATAGACGAAATAACCCTGGACGAACATATCAGGTTCGGCGCCAATAATCTTTATGGTGTTCTTGTTTGCCCCAACCGTTCCATCGGAACCAAGGCCGAAGAATACTGCTCGCAGGGTATCAGCTGGTTCTATATCAAACGACGGGTCATAGGAGATACTTGTTCCCGATACATCATCTCTTATACCAACTGTGAAGCGGTGGATCGGCTCCTCCTTGGCGAGTTCAGTCAATACTCCGGCTGCCATTGCTGGCGTGAACTCCTTGGAGGATAGGCCATACCTGCCACCGGTAACCAACGGCATGACATCGAGTCTGCCACTCTGATACGCCTCGGCAACCGTTCCAAGAATATCCAGGAAAAGTGGTTCGCCGAGGGAACCTGGCTCCTTGGTCCGATCAAGAACAGCGATCCGCCGAACGCTCGAAGGCAGAGATTGAAGGACATCTTCCGCTGGAAATGGCCGGTATAGACGTACGGTGAGAACCCCGACTCGATCGTCGTTGGCACACAGGCTGGCAACGGTTTCCCGCAAAGTCTCCGCTCCTGATCCCATAGCTACGACCACGCGCTCGGCCTGAGGATGACCGGTGTATTCGACCAGGCTATAACGCCTGCCGGTCCTCTCGGCAAACCGCGTCATCGCACCCGCGACTATGCGGGCGGTCGCTGCGTAGTACGGGTTGACCGCCTCCCGAGCCTGAAAATAGACGTCGGGGTTCTGCGAGGTACCGCGAATGAAAGGGTTTTCGGGCGACATCGACCTCGATCGGTGTGCCCTGATCAACTCCACTGGAATGAGGTGTTCGAGATCATCGTCCGAGAGGATATCGATGGTATTGAGCTCATGGGAGATCCTGAAGCCATCGAAAAAGTGGACGAAGGGCACACGCGCCTCAAGCGTGGCTAGCTGTGCGATGACCGCCAAATCATGGGCTTCTTGAACCGATGAAGAGGCGAGCATGGCGAAGCCTGTCTGACGTACTGCCATGACATCCGAGTGGTCGCCGAATATTGAAAGTGCCTGCGCGGCGATCGAACGTGCAGCAACGTGGAATACGGTTGGAGTCAACTCGCCAGCGATCTTGTACATGTTCGGGATCATGAGCAAGAGACCCTGTGACGCGGTGAAGGTCGTCGATAACGCACCGCCCTGCAGGGCTCCGTGCAGGGCTCCGGCAGCGCCGGCTTCGCTCTGCATCTCAATTACCGTAGGAATACTGCCCCAGATATTCGTCCGTCCCTTGCTCGACCACTCATCGGCAAGTTCTGCCATGGGCGAAGCCGGTGTAATTGGGTAAATGCAGCAAACCTCGTTGAGCCGATAGGCTGCTGAGGCGGCGGCCTCGTTCCCGTCCACCGTGACTCGCATCACCCCTCCTCTGGAACAATCTCGATAGCATGAACCGGGCATTGCTCGAAGCAATGCCCGCATCCGGTACAACGGTCATAATCGAAGCGGTAGCGTTGACCAGGCCCAAGTTTGACCACTGCGTTCTCGGGACACGCCCCCATGCATCCATCGCACTCGAAGCAGTTCCCGCAGGAGAGGCAACGAGCAGCTTCGTAAACCGCCTCCTCTGCCGAGAGCCCAGCTACAACCTCAGAGAAGTCGGCCACCCGCTCTTCGGGTGCCAACTCAGTCTGCAGGCGGCGCTGAGTGTCACCGAAGTACCAGAGATGAAGAATGTCGAAGGTGGCGGTCCGAGGTTTGGTCTTCTCGACGCCGTGGCTGCCCGCGAGCCAGGCGTCTATGTGCTGCGCTGCCTTCTTACCATGGCCAACTCCTACTGTGACCGTCCGCTCCGCCGGGACGGCATCACCGCCGGCGAATACTCCCAGATGACCGGTCATCATCGACTCGGAGACCTTTACGGTTCCGTCGGCGCTGAACTCCACTCCAGGAACCGAGTGCAAGAAACCGGTGTCGCTCTCCTGCCCGAGGGCTAGGATCACAGTGTCCGCGGCAAGCTGCTCGAAACGGCCGGTCGGGTTTGGAACTCCTCGTTCATCGATCTCCATCGCCTCTACGGTCAGTTCTGGAGCATCGAAGGCGGTGATCGTCTTCAACCAGTTGATTCGCACACCCTCTCGCTCGGCATCCTCGGCCTCCTCTTCATGCGCGGGCATCTGGGCGCGAGTTCGGCGATAGACGATCAGCGCCTCATTGGCTCCGAGGCGCCGCGCGGTCCGAGCCGCGTCCATCGCCGTAGACGGCGACCCTCTTGCCTATCACTGGAGGCTCACCTGCTGCGACGTCCTTTAAGAACGCAACCGCATCAAGAATTCGGCCAGCGTCGCGCGCAGGTATATCCACCCGTTTGGAGAGGTGTGCACCGACCGCCACAAATACCGCGTCAAAACCTCCCTCACGCCTCTCCTCCTCCAGGTCGATGACCTTATGGTTTGCGGTGAGGCGGATGCCGATGGCAAAGATCCGCTCCAACTCTTCGGAGAGCACATCGCGAGGTAGCCGATAGGCAGGAATCCCGTAGCGCATCATCCCCCCCGGCTCGGATCCTGAGTCACGGATCTCGACGTCGTGACCGCGCATCGTGAGATGGTAAGCGGCCGAGAGCCCACTAGGTCCAGCCCCGATGATCAAAACGCGTTTACCAGTGCGTTTACCAGGGCGTGGAAATTCCCATCCTCTTTCCAAGGCGCTGTCACCCAGGAACCGTTCCACGGCATGAATCGAGATTGCGCTGTCAAGCTCCGCTCGGTTGCAACTACCCTCGCACGGGTGATAGCAGACTCTGCCATGGACTGATGGGAATGGGTTGTCGGCGACTAACTGACGCCATGCCTGCTCATACAGGCCTGCTTCGACATGGGCGAGCCAGGCCTGTATGTTTTCTCCGGCTGGGCACGAGACGTTGCAAGGAGGTAGTAGATCGCGATAAATTGGCCTGCTTGAGCGGACGGGACCCGTTAGCGACCGCCCATGCAACAGATCAGGCAGAGAGGTAATGTCTGGCAGTGTCATGCCCGCCTCGGCTCGTTCGCAGATTGCCACTCGTAGGTCTCGCCTGCATCGTCTGCGGCGAGGAACCGTGACCAGAATAGTTCTCGCATACGAGCCCCCTGTCCTCCTTGACATGCTATTCGGCCAAGGTAACCCATAATCTGCCTTCCTACGTATCGCTTCTTTCTGCCATATCCTACGACATCCAATCGGTTTTTGAAAATGTAATCTGCGTGCTCGAGAAGGTCAACGTTGGAGAGTCGCACCTCGCTCCAATGCCATGGAGGGTAGGGTCCAAGCCAACTTGTACCACTGATAAGGCACCTCTGCGATGAGGCGCGGGAGGGACCAGTGATGACGTGATAGAGGTTCTGATTCGCC
>JAJZKY010000568.1 GCA_021803885.1 Planctomycetota bacterium | reverse complement strand
ACTACTACGTGGCCTTCGCGGCGTCCCAACCGAGCTCAAAGGTGGTGGCCACCCCGCTCCACGGGGGGACTATGGCGTCGAGCCCGACGACATTGGGCGGCTTCGCCGTCCTTGTGATCGGCGTCGTGGTCGTCGCGCTGGGAGTGCGCAGGAAGGGCGGCTCGTGAAGGAGCGACGAGAGCGACGAGGTTCCGGCACGCGGGATCGTCGGAGCGATAGGGCGTCTTCCCCATATCGACCGGTGGCAGTTCCATGGCGAGCTCGGCGCTCTCAATCGAGGCTATCGGGCTCACAAAGACGATGGCTCTTTCACCGCCCTCGACAACTTGAATCTGAGGATCGACGAGCCTGAAGGGCGTCGGCCGGTGCAGGCGAGCACTGAACTGGGTCCCGATGAAGGTGAGCATCTCCCAATCGGCTTATCCACTGCCGACCGGTTCAGTAGGCGTACATGGCAAAGACGGAACAAAGATCTGTGGTCGACAGGGAAACTGTGGAACACCTAGTCGCCATGCTCAGAGACTGAGTAAAGGAAGGGTTCACCGACGCCGAGCTCCAGGTACAGGCGCGGGAGATTCTCGACCCTCAGTACCGGAGCAAGACGGATCAAGCATTCAGAGAGATGAAGAAAGGCGAGGTAAAGCGCTTCAAGAACACAAACCAGATGATAGAGGACCTGGAAAGCCGCTGAGCAATCTTACCGTGGGCACCCGCATACACCCCGACGTTCAGGAGAGACTACAAGAACCTCGGCGTTCAAGACCAGCGAAGAGTCAACGAGGCAATCAGGGATATTGTCGACTCGGACGACCCTGCACGCCTGGGGATGCCCAAGTATGGCAAGTGGAAGGGAGCACACGGGTACGATGTCAGACGCGCTATCAGGGTGCTCTATTCGGTTGATTGGAGCGCGTGGACGGCGGTGTTCCTGAGATGCGGCCCACACGAAATCTACTAGGGTCGGGCGACACCCGAGAAGATTGGGGTGAAACAGAGCTAAAAGTGAAGCTTGGCGGGCACGGCGGGACTCGCCCAGCATCCTCGGTCATTTTTCAGGCGCGCATGCCTCGGGACGAGGGTTCGAGCACCGCTGGATTCGTCGGCTCGACCTTGAAAGACTTGACATTATTAGTTGCATGCTAGAGCAATCACTCTAGAGGATAAAATCACCCATACGCTGAGCACTGCTGTCACATTTGAGGCGGTTCGATTTCGTAGTCGCGAGGATGCTAGCCGAGAAGAAATATCAATCCATGCTTGACTGCGGCCAACTTCTGTTGAGAGACCTTTCCTAGAGCCTTGACCACCAGACTCTTCTCCAATGTGAAGACCTTGTCGAATTTTATCCTGCTCCGCAAGGGAATCGATCCCTCGGACATCTCCGTAGGGTCTATCACGACGGAGTTCCGCCGGTTTGCTAGATTCGAGGTCATGCCGCAGCAGACAAAGTCCGGAGAACTACTGTTGTGACGACGACTAGATAGGACGAGGACCGGACGCCGCTTTACTTCGGACAGATCGGTGAACCGGAAGGGCACCAGGACCACCTCGCCTGGCTCAAGCGCTGTCCCAGATTGCATCCTTCTCATTCTCCCACAACTCCTTCGCGCTTCTTTCGGAAAGCCTGAGCAGATGCTCAAACTCGTCCTTCATCTTCTTCGAGACCTCCTCCGATTTGGCAATCAGCAGCTTGTCATCGCTGACTTGAAGTACTAGGGTCTGGCCCTTTCGAATGTTCAGTCTCCTCCTGATGTCGACGGGGATGGACACCTGACCCTTTTCGGACACTGTGACGGTGCGAAGCTCCGATGCCGCGGTCATGCTGCTCAGACGTAGTAAATTTCTTACCTATAAGCATAAGCCTTACACGTGTCTGGCCAGCGATGGTGCGAACCTCTTCCGGCCCGCGCCAATATTCGTTTGGAAGTTCCTCTGACCGAACGCGAGCGTTACCGAGGTATCTCTCTTTGAGTTTCGCGCCGCACGACCTGTAATTGACCCTTTGGAGGCTGACGCGCCCCTCTGGTAAAGATTAGGGTAAAATAGAGTTCAAATTGAGGTTTGGCGGGCCCGGTGGGATTTGAACCCTCGACCTAACGCTTAGGAGGCGTTCGCTCTGTCCGTACTGAGCTACGGGCCCGAACCGGAGGCCCCCGGAGTCACCAATAAACTGTTTTGGTGTCCTCTTCTCAGAGCAAGTGGAACCTGAACAGGGCCTCCCTCGTCCTCTCCTCGAACGCGACCGAGTCCACCCTGACCGCACCCACCGACCCTGTGGTCTCAACATGGCTGCACGGGCAGCAGCTCACGTCCCACCCCTCTATCTTGACCAGCCTGATGTGGGCGCCTGGCTCTGGCGGCGCGGCGAGGTCGTAGATCCCCGTCCCGAAGTGCATCTCGGCCTCCTGCCTCTCCATCTCGAACTCCAGCACCTCCACGTCCTCCGCGACCTTCCTATTCGCGGCCGCCTCCACCTTTCCCGCCTCCTGCGTGCTGACCGGCGCGTCAGACCTCACCCTGAGCACCCCCGGCCCGGCGAAAGTCACCCTCCTTGGGCCGATGACTCTCGTGACCGCCCCCTTCAGCAGGTGCACCGCCGAGTGGACGCGGGCGTCCTCCGCGCCCGGCGGGCTAGACGTTGATGACCTTGAGGATGTCCCCAAGGTGGGTCTCTAGCCCGTATCTCCTCTCGTTGGTCTTCATGTGTCGATATATCGACCAGAGCTCGGGGAACTGCCTGAGGACCGAGAAGTTCCCGTCCATCTTCGACTTTATGAACCTGTAGACCTTCCCGTAGAGCTCGAAGTGCCTGATCACGGCGCTCTGGTACGCCCCCAGGTCGTCCATGTGGTCGACGAAGAGGTTCACGCACTCCATGCTCGGTATTATGCCCTCGCCGAGCAGCGGGTACACCGAGCCCACGCTCTCCCCGACGCCCACCACCAGAGGCGCGTCCGGCCTCGGGCTCGTGCACGCGCACATGCCTGCCCCCGTGGCTCCCGAGCGCGCGGCGCCCCCATCACCGGCGAAGGTGGTGGCCAGCTGACCGCCCGCCCCGACATTGGTCGCCGCCTGAGCCTGCCCTGCTCTGGCCTCGCCCTTGAGTATCCTCGTGTTGTGCACCGTCTTGCCGCACGCCGTGCACTTTGGCTCCGTATAGAACGGCCCGATGTACTCCGGCGGGAGGATCCTCACCGGCCGCCCTATCCTCCTCACGACCTTCCACCCGTACTTTTGGACCATCGACTCTATCTCCCCCCTGTACTGCGACCGGAAGTCGCCCGCGCCGATGTGCCCCCTCCCCTCCCCCAGGGGGAAGTACCAAAAGTAGCCTGAGAGCCCAGGGTAGGGCCTGATGTAAAAGTCGTCCCACGGGAACTTGCCCTCCACTTCGACCTCGAAGCAGGGTATTGCGGCGTCGATGACCATGTCGAAGACCTTCAGCTCATTGATGTCCTTCGGGTGCGCGCCCCAATGGATGTTCTTCCCCTTCTTCATGTCTCTGAACAGGGCCGTCTTGTCGAACGTGACCAGCCCGTTGAGGTTGATGCCGAATGTCCCTTTCCCGTTCCCCGGGTCCACAATCATCTTCTTCCCGCGGAACAGGACGTAGTTGTGGAAGTTGAGCCCGACCTTGCTCACCAGGTCGGAGATGTACGGCTCGCTCGTGCCCCACGCGCACACCGCCCACCACTTGTCCTTCTCCCTCATCTCGAACGCTTCCACCTCGTGACCGGGTGGAATCCTGTTGAGCAGGTACGATCCCGCCACGCCGCAGCCTACGATCGCTATCCTCAATATGGCTCGTCCCGCGGGCGGCGGTCACTAAATGTGTTTCGCTCGCCCCGGCCAGGGCTCTGCCGGGCAGGGGAGCGCCACCGTAGAGTTGTTTCGTGGGCTCTTCGAGGCTCTTCGACCAGGCCTTGAGCAAGTGGGTTCCTTCACATCCAAGACAAGGTGGCCTCCTCGGGCGTCAGCAGGATCAGGATCGAGGCGAAACACGGCCCATGACTTGCCGCAACGCCCCGTGAAGCTTTAATATCCGCTCTGGCTCACTTGACCTCCGGAGCCAACAGGTTGGCCATCT
>JAJZKY010000567.1 GCA_021803885.1 Planctomycetota bacterium | reverse complement strand
TGGCCTACGACAACCAGCGCGCCGAGAAGTCCGAAACTGAGCAACTTTTGACCGCGGGGCTCACGTCCGGCAATCATGGGGGCGAGAAAAATTCCAGCGGCGAGGAATGCTGTAGCCACCCAGAAGATGGCCAACTGGATGTGCCAGGTGCGGACGATATTAAACGGCAAGATAACGGCGAGGTCGAAACCAAAGAAACTCTGTATATCGGCCCAGTAGTGTTCCGTGGCGCCGCCGCAGAGCACTTGAATCAGAAACAATGCGGCCACCACAAAAAAGAACCATGCCGTAGCCCTTTGAGCTGGTGTCAGTACGACCTGGTCAGGAGGGCGGAAGGACATGCGTTGTTGTTCTCGCCCGTGCCACCCGAGAATATTCCAGCGCCCGAAGGAAGCGAAGAGCAGACCTGTGCCGCACAGGAGGGCCGCCAGAGAAAGCATGCTCCACAGAATTGCAGCCGCCGTAAGTTGATTGCCCACCAACGGCTCTGGAGGCCAATTGTTGGTATAGGAGTAGGAATCGCCAGGGCGTTTCGTGGACGCAGCCCACGCTGACCAGCTAAAGAATGCAGTGAGTTGCTTGATCTTTTCTGGATTGGAAATATCGTGCGGCCTTAGCCCGAAGCGTGTGGTGGGATTGCCAAAGAACGCGGCGTAGTGAGCTGTGAGTTGCTGGAATGCTTTAGCCTGAGCATCGGTGTAAATCAGAACTCCGGTTTTCGGGTCGTACCGGTTGGTCTTGAAATCCTGAATTGTTTTTGCCCTGGCTGAGGCATTGCCTCCATAGAGCTGAATGCAATCGAGGGCGGCACGGTGGAGGTAATCGGCTGTAAAGTCGGGTCCCAGATAGGCTCCGTGCCCAAAGATCGATCCATACTCCATCAAACCGTTTTCAAGAAAGACCATCTGCCCAGCCGCAATATCTGCATGCGTGAAGAGCACTTGTCCGCTCGCATCTTTGACGACCTGCGGGATCGGCGGCTCGTCGGCATAGTTGTAGTAGGCCAGCACGCCCATAATGCAGAACCCTGTGAGTACGACGATCAGGGCGGCCTGAATCCAACCGTTTGAGATCAACAAAGGACGCTTATCGGCAGCATGCATGGCTTCCCCGGCACAGATGTAGTGTGGGTGTTACGGAAAGTAACTATCTTAGGATCGCAATGTTAGCAAATCATAAATCGGCGATCCATGGTACAGGTGTACCGAATGACGGGACTAATATCCTATAGCTCTGCCCCGTGGTTCAAGTGGCACACTATGGTCGAGCACGAAGCCGTAGTGGCGCCCCCTCGATTTGGGGTACGACTGACATATCGCCGTGGAAAGGATGATGAAGATATGACCGACGCTGCCGAAAATAATTCTCAAGGGAGTTATCAGGACTCCTTGACGAAGTTGCCCCAACTGGCCAACGCCGCTATTCGATTCAATCTTCAAGAGGAGATGAAGAAGTTGAGAGGGGTGTCAACCTGGGCTCAGCCGACCGGGCGAAGTTCGGCCACGTTGGTGAAGCATGAGGACTTGCGCGTGGTCCTGACGCTCATGAAAAAGGGCAGCCGGATCGCTCAGCATCGAGCTGAAGGGGCTATATCGATCCAGGCGGTTCAAGGTCGAGTGCGCTTGTATGTGGGCGGCAAGGAGATTTGCGAACTGGCGTCAGGGGATGTTCTTGCCCTCCAGGCAGGACTGGAGCACGACGTTGAGGCCTTGGAAGAGTCGGCATTTCTCCTGACCATTGCAAGCAGTCGTCCCTCACAAGCTGAGAGGTAGTTGTGGGCACCGGGATCGCCCGTAGTGTTTCAACTCAAATCCACGTCTTGTTTCATCGCCGATTCGAATCATCTATAGGAGATAGTGATCCTCATGCCCGATGTTGAGCTTCTGATTGACGGGCAACGTATCCGGGCAGCCTCCGGTTCGCTGTTAATCGACGTGTGCAAATCCGTGGGAATCGAGATTCCTTCGTTCTGTTATTACCCGGGGCTCGCTCTTCAGGGTGCCTGTCGCATGTGCCTGGTGGAGATCGCCAAGATGCCCAAGTTGCAGACGGCATGCACGACCCGAGTTTCCGATGGCATGGTGATCACCACTGACAGCGATGTCGTGCGGCAAAGCCGGAAGGCGATGTTGGAGTTCGTGCTGGCGAACCACCCTCTCGATTGCCCAGTCTGCGATGCGGGCGGACAATGCGAGCTTCAGGATTCAACGTTTCGATACGGAGCATCAGAGTCGCGGCTCGTTGATCTGAAGAATCATCGCAATGAAGAGCAATGGTCGCCTGTCGTCTATTTTGACCGGCCGCGCTGCATCATGTGTTATCGCTGCGTGCGGATCTGCGGCGAGGGGATGGACGTATCGGCGCTGGGAATAGCCAATCGCAATTCCTCGCAACTGATTGTGCCGAACAAACAGGATCACCTTGAATGTGAAGAGTGCGGAATGTGCATCGACATTTGTCCTGTGGGCGCGCTCACGTCCGGTCCATATCGCTACAAGACACGCCCATGGGAGATGAAGCACGTGGCCACTATTTGTGCGCATTGCGGGGATGGTTGCACAACTACTTTGGGCGTACGGCCCATGGGCGGCAAATTGACTATCCTTCGAGGAACGAACCGCGACAAGAGTGGAATCAACGGAGACTTTCTCTGCGTCAAAGGCCGTTACGCTTTCGACTTTGTGGATCGTCCGGAACGTTTGACAAGCCCGCTGATGAGAATCGACGGGGAACTTCGCCCAGTTTCCTGGGATAAAGCACTACACGAATCCGCAAGCCTGTTGAAGAGCGCAAGCGAGTCTGCGGGTGGGGTCGGAGTGATTGGCTCGAATCACACCACAAATGAAGAGAACTATCTCCTTCAGAAGTTCGCCAGAACGGCGCTGAAGACCAACAATATTGACCATCGGAGAACCGCGGATTTTCGCGCCTTCTTCAGTGCGCTCCACGAATTTGGCGCTTCAACGGCAAGCATGGCGGAGGTGGCGACTGCCCCAGCGATTTTGCTCATTGGATCGGACCCGAGCTACAAGCACCCACTTCTTGCATGGCAGATCAGAAGTAATGTTCGACTTCATGGCGGCCAGCTCTACGTCGTCAATTCCAGGGAAATCAAGCTTTGTCGCCGGCGACACAGTTTATTCAAGTATGTCCCGGCTCTGAACCCGAAGCCGCGCAACTGCTCAAGGATGGAGGGCAGATCTCGCAGGAAGTCGATACCGATGTAGGCGTGAAGCAGTTGGCAGATCTCACTCAGGTTCTAAAGGAAGCAGGCGGAGTTGTGATCGTATTCGGCGCGGAGTTGACAGGAACCGCAATTCGGGACCTGGTGGAATTCGGAAGCCGATTGCCAAATGCCAAGTTCATATGTCTGAGCGATGGTCCCAATTCCCGCGGCGCTGCTGACATGGGACTCCTGCCGGATCGGCTTCCGGGATACGAAACAGGCGGTGAAAGATGGGAGGCATTCTGGCAAACGGATATTCCCAAGACCCATGGATTGAACCTATATCAGATGTTGCAATCAGTAGAGGCAGGAACCCTTCCAATTCTGTATGTTGTGGGTGCTGACCCTGTTGGGGACGGATTGATTGCAGCCGATGAGCTTGGGAAAGCGAGTCTTCTGGTACAGGATATTTACCTCACGGCGACCGCTGCGGCGGCTGATATCGTATTGCCTTCAGCATCTGCGTATGAGAAATCCGGCACATTCACAAATACTTGCGGTGATCTTCAGACACTTCAGAAGGCCGCGGATATTCCCGGGGTTCGTTCCGACCTTGAGATCGTTGCTGAGTTGGCTTCTATCATCGGTTGCGGCATCGGTGACTTTACTGGCGATAGCCCTCAGGTCCGCGCTGAATTCGGCGAATCGCGGGGAACGCAATCGGGCGAGGTAGACCAGCAGGCCATCTGGACCACTGGGCAAATGGCCGGGCGCAAGGTGAGCGTCGTGGATGCACGCAGCGTTCTCAACGAAATTCAACGAACTCTACCGGGCTACGTCTCGCCCCATGTAACATTTCGCGGAGATGGTGTCTCGCTAAATGGCCGTGCAGAAGCCTCCAACTCAAGGAGTCTTGTGATGCCTT
>JAJZKY010000566.1 GCA_021803885.1 Planctomycetota bacterium | reverse complement strand
GGCCGGGACCGTGAGCGCGCCCTTTGAGCCGGGCGAGCACAAACAGATTGCCGTCAAGGTGATTGACGACCGTGGGAATGAATTGCTGGTGGTGAGGGCGCTATGAGCTTTGAGGTAGGAGAGCCGATTCAGAATTCGCCCTTTGAAGAGCCAAAGCGGTATTGGTACATCCGCGAGGGCGAACACCCGCAACTGATTGAAGACAGCCGCCGGGCAGCGGTGGTGTTTCCGCCACGGGACCAGAAACGCGCGTGGGATGAGGATGAGCGGATATTGCGCCCATCGAAGGAATACGCGAACGGGTTTGAGATGGTGATGGTGAACCTGATTCGTGAGCGCGTAGCCGAGTGGAAGAAGCAGGGCTATCCGGGACTGACGCGCACCACGCTGGAATTGATTGAGTGGTGGACACGCGAGGGCCGGAAGCAGAATCTCTTTTACGCGCAGCTCGAAGCCGCGCTGACCGTGATCTTTTTGAAAGAGGGACGGCAGGACTTCTTACAGGGCATAACGATTCCGCGAGACGAGCCGAGCGACGAGGCAAGGCAGAGCGACGGATACACCGGCTTTGAACGCTATGCCTGCAAGATGGCAACCGGGGCGGGCAAGACAACAGTGATGGGAATGCTTGCCGCCTGGAGCATTCTGAACAAGGTCAACGACCGGGGAGATAGCCGTTTCAGCGATACGGTTCTGGTGATATGCCCCAACGTGACGATCAAAGGCCGGTTGGAAGAGTTGAAGCCGGAACGCGGTGAGGCGAGCATCTACCGGACACGCGATCTGGTGCCGGAACGATTGATGCCCACTTTGGCGCAAGGCCGGGTGATTCCTTACAACTGGCATATCTTTGAACCGCGCGGAATTGAGACAGGCGGCACGGCGTCCAAGGTGAACAAGGCAGGTGTTCGCAAGGAAATCACCACGACCGTCTTGATTGGCAAGAAGAACACGACTACCTATCGCAGCCGGTATATGACGGCTGCATCGCTGGAGGCGGGGACGGCGGCGGGTGAGATACAGGTGATACAGGGTTCCGAAGTTTACGAGGGCGGCCATTTGAAGTCTGTCCAGATAAAGGAATTCAAGTATATCGAGAGCGAAACGGCGCTAGTGAATCGCGTCTTGGGGAAAGAGGTTGGCGGCAAGCGGAACATTCTTGTTTTCAACGATGAAGCGCACCATGCCTATCGAATTCGGCAAGAAGAGCCAGATGAAGATGAAGAAGAGGATGAAGAAGAACTGCTCAAAGAGGCTACAGAGTGGATTACCGGCCTGGACAAGATTCACAAACTGCGCGGAATCAATTTTTGCGTTGACCTTTCCGCGACGCCGTATTTTCTGGCGCGGGTAGGCCGCGAGACGAACAAGCCCTTCCCTTGGGTAGTAAGCGACTTCGGCCTGATTGATGCGATTGAATCCGGGCTGGTGAAGGTTCCCCAGCTTGCCGTGCGCGATACGAGCGGCGCGGAGGTTGCAAAATACTTCAATATCTGGCGCTGGCTGGTGGAAGAGAAGCTGACGGCGGCGGAAAAGGGCGGGAGTCATGGGAGCGTAAAGCCGGAAGCTGTGCTGAGGTATGCCCACACGCCGATAGCAATGCTGGGCGGGATGTGGGATGCACTGAGCGCGGAATGGAAGGAAAAGCAAGAGGATACGCGGCCACCAGTCTTTATTCTGGTTTGCAAAAACACTGCTATTGCAAAGGTGATATACGACTGGCTGGCCGACGACAGAAAGCCAAAAGGTATCCCATCGTCTAATGTGGCAGGGTTCCGTAACGAAGGAAACACGATCAATACAATTCGCGTGGATTCAAAGGTGGTCCACGATACCGATTCTGATTCCGGTCAGGCAAAGAACGATGCGAGCCGATGGATGCGTTACACGCTGGATACTATCGGCAAGGTGGATTGGTCCTATGATTCGCAGGGACGGCCAGTATACCCGGATGGCTTTGCTGACCTTGCCGCAAAGCTACAAAGGCCGCTGCATCCGCCAGGGCGCGATGTGCGCTGCATTGTGAGTGTTGGAATGCTCACTGAGGGATGGGATTGCAACACTGTGACGCATATCATCGGAATTCGCCCGTTCATGTCGCAATTGCTTTGCGAGCAAGTGGTGGGCAGGGGGCTGAGACGGAAGAATTACGAAGTCAACGCAGACGGCAGATTCAATGAAGAGGTTGCGAAAGTCCTGGGTGTTCCGTTTGAGGTAATTCCATTCAAGGCGAATGCGACGGGGCCAACAGAGCCATTGCCGAAACGCCACCACGTTCATGCGATACCCGAAAAGAGCGAGTTTGAGATTACCTTTCCGAGAGTGGAAGGCTATACAACGGCGATCCATAGACGCATCACAATGGACTGGGCGAATGTGGCAAGTTTGACACTGGAGCCGGGGAAGATTCCGCCGGAAGTGGAACTGCGCGGGCTGAGTGTGAACGATCAAGGGCGGTTGACGCTATCGGGACCGGGAAAGGTTGATGCAGCTACGCTGACGGAATGGCGAAAGCAACAGAGGGTTCAAAAGCTGGTGTTTGAATTGTCGGCGGCGCTGGCAAGGGAGTATTTGCAAAACAAGACCTGCGAGGTTCCGGGGCATTTTCTGTTCAAGCAACTCGTTCCGATTGTGGAGCGGTATATCCGCGAAAAGGTGAATGTGGTGCCTCCAGCGGATTTGAAGGATTTGTTTTTGGCTCCCTATTACGGTTGGCTTGTGGAGATGCTGGAATCGGGTCTGCGGCCTGATGTCGAGGCTGGCGAATCACCGGAGGTGCCAATCATCGAACGGAACCGGGACATGGGTTCCACCAGCGATGTTTCGTTTTGGACGAGCAGGGACGTGCGGCAAGTATCGAAGAGCCATCTGAATTACGTGGTAGCCGATACGCAAAACTGGGAGCAGACAGCGACCTATTACATTGACACTCATAAAGCCGTGGACGCCTTTGTAAAAAATGCGCAGCTTGGGTTTGCGATCCCCTACTTCAACAATGGGCAAAATCACGAGTACATCCCGGACTTCATCATTCGGCTTAAAAACGCGCGGGCGACGCATCTGATACTTGAAACTAAGGGGCACGATCCGCTGGAGCAGGTAAAGGCAAACGCGGCGAATCGTTGGGTGAATGCCGTCAACGCGAGTGGACAGTATGGGCATTGGGCCTATGTGATTTGCCGGAAGCCCACAGACGTTGGAAAGGCAATCGACAGCGCATTTGCAGGATTACCGATGTGAGCGTTTTTGCGGAGCCAGGCATCCGGGATTATCCAACGCATCGCGCGAGCGCGCGTGAGCGTGTGCGTGGACGGGTTGGGACGGGTTGAGCGAATGGGAAGCCAAGACGCCGGGGAAGGTCCGGCCTGCACCGTCAAGGTATCTCCACCGAAAGGGCCGGCCCTGGGCTGCTCCAGCAGTGCTCCATTCGTCCGATATGGTTTTTACCTGGACATTGCTTTGGGCTGGGAGCCGCATAGATACAGGCGATATTTCCGGTAACGCTACGGTAACGATGGAACTGAAACTTACGGGCGAATGGGTGCAAACAGAGGCAAGCACGAAACCGCCAGTATCTATGCGCCAATAGAGGAGATTGGTGAGTTTTGCACAACCCGTGCAAACCCTGCAACAATGTCCCAAATAGCCCTTTCACGGCGATAACACGGGTTCAAATCCCGTCGGGGACGCCAAATCCTTTCAAGCACTTACAGGATTTGGCCTCAAATCTTCAGGTACACTCTCGGGTACACAATCTCTCTCTCACTTTTCGGTCGAATCCTGGCAATGACCTTACTTTGCGCCTGACGCTTGGCTGAGATCACCGCTTGGGTGTAAACATCCAACGGGATCCAGTGGCTCAAACAACTGTCGTACCGATCCCGCGTCGAATCGGCTTTGCCGCCCTCTTCGCCGTTGTCGATTCGTTCCGTCTCCCGCTAATGTTGGACCAGCATTTCCATCGTGATTGTCTATTGGTCGCCTGGGCTGTCCGCATTGATTGCCATCTTGAATTCACCCACGGCCCTTTCCGCAACGGCTTTGGCCCTCCTGGCGGAAGAAGCCAGAAGAATTGACGCCGCGTTTATTCCTTGCTC
>JAJZKY010000565.1 GCA_021803885.1 Planctomycetota bacterium | reverse complement strand
CGGTGATTCTGTTATGCGCTCGGTCGTCACGACCGCATTGGGAGTTCCTCAACAAATCGCATTTCAGCCGCTGCTTGCGCAAGAGCAGGCCATCACCAGTCGACTTGATGTATCAAAATTTCAGAATAAGCAGTTTGTTCAATCGTTCGCGGATCGATTCCTTGCAGTCACACAAGCAAGCAATATGAACGCTTATGGCTCGAGCTCCAGTCTCGTTGGGCTAGCTGCACAAGCTAGATCTCTCATCGCATAAGCTATAGCAATCCCGCGCGCTGACCGGAGAATTGGTCCGCACCACCGTTCAAAAGGAACCTGACTATGTCCGATCTCCACTCGAATTCTCAATTGCAACCCGCCGTACGGGGCGATAATTCAAGTGTAAATCGCGTGCTTTTTGCGCGCGTGCGGCAGCTAATCGATCAGGGGCAGGTCAACGCTGCCTCGCTCCTACTCCCTACCCTCGAGAAGCGCGGTGAGAATCCTGGGACGATCGTTGCGCTGTCAGCGGCAATCGAATTTGTCAAAGGCAGGCACGCTCGTGCAAAGGAAATAGTGTCGGACGGCTTAGCTGCATTTCCTGAGAATTCGATTATTCTTTGTTTTAGTGCCGAGATTAGCCTTGAGGAAAAGAATTGGGTTGAAGCGGCGAAGGCCGCTTCCGAGGCGGTCGTTGCAGACCCAAGGAATTCAACGGCTAAGTCGATATTAGGAAGAGCTCTCTTGGAGCTAGGGCATATCGACGACGCTGCGACCTGCTTGCGTGAGGTCCTTGACGAGATGCCTGCTAACTTCCTTGCGCTCGCCGGGCTATGCCGCTCTGCGCCGGCGGAGGCGGAGGACACCTTGCGCAATATATTGCGGGACGGTGATGAAGAGCATTCCGACCGTCCTCAAGATGACCTGAGGCTTCGCCATCTTCTTATCTCGGTACTGATTGAACGGGGAGCCTATACAGAGGCAACTGACCAAATCCGGCGACTTGTAGCCGAAGGTCGCGCTGATCTCGACACGAGTCTCCTAGCCGTCCAAGCAGCCGTAGGAACAGGAAATTGGGACGAGGCCACATTGCTGTTTAGCGACAATACGCGCAGTTTGCCACGCCATGCTTGATCAGGTTGCTAGCGCCCCAGCGTTACACGAAAATATGACGAACGCGGCCGACGTCATAGCGGCGGGGGTGGCTCTTGATGCCGGTAACACCCGCGAGTGCGCAAGGAAGCTTTTCCAGCAAGCGAGTGAGCTGGCTCCATCATGGGATGAGCCGTTGATTAGGCTCGCCCAGAGTTATCGTGCTGATGGTCATGTGGCTGAGGCCAAAGAGCTCTATATCCAAGCCAGCATACGCAATCGTTGGCGGATTGAACCTTTGCTTGCTTATGGAATATTGGCACTACAAAGCAACGACCCGCACGACGCAGTGGGATATCTTTCGCGAGCTACCGATCTTGATCCCACCAACCATCAGGCTTGGCATGGACTTGCGCTTGCGCTCGGTGCGCTCGGACTTCAGGGTGCCGCATTGCGCGCGATGGCCAACGCCGGAAATCTTGCACCTGATATACTTCATTATGCAATTACGTATAATGAACTACGCGACACGGTTGATCATGATCTGATTTTGCAGATCCGAGAGCCGAAGTGGACCACTGCCATTGAGCTCTGTCTTGAAGCCAATGCAGCTCTTAGGCGCGGTGGGGCTGAAGAGGCGATCGCTCTTTTAGAGACTGCGATCGACGTTGAGCCGGATGCGTCTGATATCCTAGCTTTGCTCGGCAATGCGTATTTGGCGAATCAGATGCCAGAAATGGCAGAATTACATCTGCGCAAAGCCCTTCTCCGTGCGCCCGAAAACATCGATATCGCCAATGATCTAGCTGTCGCACTTGGCCGACAGTATCGTTTTGGCGATGCTTCCGATATATTGAATAAATTAGATATTCCCGCAAACGCGAGCTCTACGATATTATTAAATCGCGCTACGATCAGAGCATCAGCTGGCGATCTCGCAGGAAGTGCAAGGGACATCAAAGCGGCAACCCCCAAAGCCAATGACCGGTCTCGGCTGCGAGCTGAATGTTCCTTAATTCCGTATCAAAGCAATGCGACCGCGGAGCTTCTTCTGGACTCGACCCGAAAACTCGCCGCGACATTGCCCGAAGACTGCGAACCACTGATGAAGCCCTCTGTTGTTGATCCTGATCGTCCACTTCGAATCGGCCTACTGTCTCATTCTCTGCGACAACATCCTGTAGGATGGCTCACATTTGCCGGTCTGGAAAATTTAGATCGAGATGCATACGAGCTCTATTGTTTTGGTCACTTCGCTGCAGGAGATCCATTTGCGCAGCGGCTTGCACGACGTGTGCGCAAATGGCAAGACCGAATCACAAAATACGAGGCGGAGATTGCCTCAAATATTGCCGATTGTAATATCGATATTCTTATTGACTTGAGTGGCTTTGGTGACAATGGATTGATTGGAAGTTTGGCGTATCGCCCGGCGCCCGTCCAAATGAAATGGGTTGGCTCACAGGCGTCTACAACTGGCATGAAGCGTGTTGACTGGTTCATTACGGATCGATGGGAGACCCCGGAGGGGTTTGATCAATATTATACGGAACAGCTATTACGGTTGCCGGACGGCTATGTCTGCTATTCTCCTCCCCCAACGTCGCCGCCTGTCAGCAATTTGCCGGCTCTTGCAAACGGTCATGTCACCTTTGGCTGCTTCAATAATCTGACAAAACTGACCGATGAGACATTATCGCTCTGGGGACGGATCCTTGAACAGGTCGATAACGCCCACCTGCTCCTCCGCTGCCCGCAATTTTCTGAAGATGGAATTCCTGAGCGCTTCATCTCTCGAGCGCATGCTCTTGGAGTTGATACGAGTCGGGTCGAATTGCGCGGTCGAGCTCCGCATCCAGAATTCATCGAAGGCTACAAGGACGTTGATATCGCACTAGATCCATTCCCGTATTCAGGTGGGCTAACGACATGCGAATCGATGTTTATGGGGGTGCCTGTCATCACTTTGGCTGGTGATTTCTTCGCCGCACGTCATTCGGTGAGCCACCTTTCGAACGTGGGCCTGACGGATTGCGTTACAGAGAGTCCGGAACAGTATATCGATCGTGCCGTTGCCATGTCCTCGGATCTGGAAGCGCTAGCCGCACGTCGGGCTCGATTGCGCGAACAGATGCTCACGAGTCCCCTCTGTGACGCGAAGCGTTTTGGTCGTAATCTCGGTGCCGCGTTGCGCTATGCGTGGCAGGATTATTGTCGTAACGGCTGCCGGGCTTGATCAATCGCCGCAACTGTGGTGCTGACGCGGGATGATCCCATTTTCCGCCCGCGTCGGCCGAACAAGGCCGGCGGCTACTTTCGCTATGGCTGCCCGGGCTCGCGCTCTTCGTGCCGCTGGCCATGATGTGATTTCGCTATCGATCGGCGAGCCCGACCTTCCAACCCCACCGCATGTCGTAGATGCCGCACACCGTGCCGCACTCGGCGGGCAGACACGCTACCCCCCTATCGCTGGAACCGATGCGCTGCGCTGCGCCGCAGCACGGAAATTCGAACGCGATCAGGGTTTGCCGGCAACACCAGCTGACGTTCTTGTCACAAATGGCGGCAAGCAGGCGATATTTGACGCCGTGATGTCGGTCATCGATCCTGGCGATGAAGTGCTTATTCCCGCGCCTTGCTGGGCAGGCTACATCCAGGTGGTTGAATTCGCCGGTGGTATCCCGGTGTTCATCGATTGCCCCGCCGAAGCAGGATTCCGCGTGGATGCTGCCACCCTCGCGGCAGCTATCGGGCCAAGGACGAAGCTCCTTGTTCTCAACTATCCAAACAATCCGTCCGGCGCGATTGCCGATGCGGCAATGCTTATCGGCATCGCCGATGTGCTTCGTCGGCATCCTCATGTACTGACAATTTCGGATGATATTTACGAGCACCTCATTTTCGAAGGCGCGTACCTGACATTGGCGGCCGCTGCTCCAGATCTCGCTGGGCGCGTGCTGACTATGTCCGGCGTATCGAAATCCTATGCGATGACCGGCTGGCGCCTTGGCTTCTGTACCGGTCCGCGTGAC
>JAJZKY010000564.1:3107-4105 GCA_021803885.1 Planctomycetota bacterium | reverse complement strand
TCTACCGCACGCCGGAGTTTTGCGCCTCGTGCCACAAAGCCAGCTTGACGAAATCGTTGAACGACTATAAGTTCATTCGCGCTTTTACCACTTATGATGAGTGGCAGAATTCAAAGTTTTCGCAGCGTAATCCGTTGACTTTCTATACCGCGGACTACACCACATGCCAGGGTTGTCACATGAAGCGCGCCCCCGTCACGGTGCCGGACTACGGCGCCAAGAACGGGACTTTGGCATCGCATCGCTGGCTGGCTGGCAATACGGCCGTGCCTTTTTATTACGGATTCGACGAGCAGTTGCAGAAAACGATCGACTTTCTAAAATCGGGGGACTACTTGAATGTAGACCTGTTTGCGCTCAAGGCTGCAAACGAAAATACCCTGGTCGCCCCACTGGGCACGCGGCCTTTTCAATTGAGACCGAACGAAGTCGTGGAAATCCGGGTGGTCATTCAAAACAAGAACATCGGTCACTCTCTGGTCCCGGAAGTGCGCGACTTATACGAGGCGTGGGTTGAATTCACAGTTAAGGATGCAAGTGGAAAGGACATTTACCACAGCGGCTTTCTGAACCCCGATGGGACACTGGACCAGCGGGCGCACAGCTTCACCAATCGTCCGGTGAACATCTATGGAAACTTCGTGGACAACCATGAGGTATGGGCGATCCACTCGGTTGCTTATGACAACACCATCCAGTCGGGCCGGTCGGCGTTGGTGCGTTATGAATTCCAAATTCCATCCGGCGTGACAGGACCGTTGACCGTGACCGCTCAGGTGAACTACCGTCATTTGCGACAAAGCTATCTCAACAACATTTTCGGCAAGGACCATCCCGCCTATCCCGTGGTGGTGCTTGCATCGCGCACCCGTAAGCTCCAAATTGGTGAAAATCCATCAACGGCGCCCCAGCCGGGGGACAATCCGGAATGGATGCGCTGGAACAACTACGGCATCGGACTTCTGGATGAACAGCAATACGCGGACGCCGTCCGCGCT
>JAJZKY010000564.1:0-3097 GCA_021803885.1 Planctomycetota bacterium | reverse complement strand
GATAGTCCGAATTATGCGGATGGTTACACCAATATCGCCCTGACCGATATACAGTGGGAAAAGTACGCTGCCGCCCGCCCCGAACTGGACAAAGCATTGGCATTGAGCCCTAATAATGCGCGCGCCCTGTATTATCTGGCGATCGTTGAAAAACGCGCCGGAGAGCCCGCAGCGGAGTTTGCCGATTTAGAGCGAGTGGTCGCGCAATACCCGCAATCCCGCGATGCTCGACGGGAACTCGGCATTTATTATTCGCAGCAGCACAATGACGAGCAGGCCATGCTTCAGTTTCAGGCGTTGCAGGCAATCGACCCCGACGACGTGGCCGCGCACTACAATCTTTCCCTGCTCTATCGGCGAATGGGCATGAAGCGCGAGGCGGCAAAGCAAGCCGCGCTTTATGCTACGAAAGTAATCGACCCCAGGGCACCCACCTATTCCTTGGACTATCTCCGCAAGCACCCGGAAATCGGCATCGAAAGCGATTTGTGGCATCTCCATACGGACCTAGTTCCACTCACCGCGCCTACCCAAACACCGCAGTAGTTTGAGGGAATATTGATTATGAATTGGACCCGACGCAGTTTTCTTGGTTCGCTTGGCCGCACAGCCCTTGTGGTTCCCTTTGCGGATGTGCTGGCCATGGCCACGCCACCATGGATGAGAGGTCAACAAACACAGACAGGTACACCGTCAATTGGCCCAACCGAGCGCAGTTATGACGCCAAGCCAATGCCTCCGCCTCCGGGGCCTCAATCCCCGATCCAGGGCACTCCGCTCGGCGTCAGCTTTGTGGATGTCGCCCGGCAATCGGGGCTGAATGCAGAGACCATCTATGGCGGTATGGGCGAGAACAAGTACCTGCTCGAAACCACGGGCTGTGGCGTCGCTTTTTACGATTATGACAACGATGGATGGGTGGACATTTTTCTGGTAAATGGCTGGAGACTGGAGGGATTTTCCAAGGATGACGCGCCGCACTGCCATCTCTTCAAGAACAATCGTGACGGCACGTTTACCGACGTCACCAAGGGCTCTGGCCTGGAACACCGGACCGGATGGGGGCAAGCCTGTTGCGTCGGCGATTATAACAACGACGGACGCGACGATCTGTTCGTCACCTACTACGGGCAAAATGCGCTGTATCGCAACAACGGCGATGGAACGTTTACCGATATGACCGAGAAGGCCGGTCTCATCCAGCCCGGCCCGAAGACGCGCTGGAATACTGGCTGCACGTTCGTCGATTACGATCGCGATGGAAACCTCGATTTGTTTGTCGCCAATTACGTGGATATGCAGCTTGCGAACTGGCCCCTGCCAAAGGCCGGCCCATGCACCTATAAAGGGATCCTCGTTGCTTGTGGGCCGCCTGGACTTCCCGGAGGCAAAAACATCCTCTATCACAACAATGGAGACGGCACATTCACTGACGTAAGCGAGAAGGCCGGGATGTGGAATGTAATCGGCACTTACGGCTTGAGCGTTGCCGCATCCGATCTCAATGACGACGGCTGGCCCGACATCTATGTGGCGAACGACTCGGCCGCCGCCACACTCTATCAGAACCAGAAGGACGGAACGTTCAAAGATGTTGCCGTCGATTCGGGCGCTGCGCTCTCGCCGAGCGGCCTTCCTCAAGCCGGCATGGGTGTGGCGATCGGCGACTACAACCGCGACGGCACTTTGGATATTGTAAAAACGAATTTCTCAGGGGACACAGATTCCCTCTACGCCAACCTCGGAGACGGCAGTTTCGAGGACCGCACATACCCCGGCGGCCTTGGCATGAATACTCGACTGCTCGGCTGGGGTGTCGGGTTCTTCGACATGGACAACGACGGCTGGCTGGACGTCCTTATGTCCAACGGACATGTGTATCCGGAGGTCGATAAATCCAACGCCGACCTGACGTATGCCGAGCACAAATATCTTTATCGCAATCTGCACAATGGGCGATTTGAAGATGTAACGAAAAAGAGCGGTCCGGGAATTATGGAACACGCGTCGGCCCGCGGATGCGCCTTCGGCGATTATGACAATGACGGTGTTATCGACATTGTGGTCAATTGCGTCAACGCGGTCCCGCAGCTTCTTCGCTGCGATTCCACGCTGACCCGCAATTGGATCAAGATCAAGCTGGTTGGGGTCAAGTCCAACCGCACCGGAATTGGCAGCCGAGTGAGCGTCACAGCCAGGACATCTCTCGATTCGAAACAGCCACTGATACAAATAGACGAACTGCGCAGCGGAGGCAGTTATTTCTCACAGAACGATTTGCGTATGCACTTCGGCCTGGACCAGGCGAAGGTCGTGGACCTGGTTGAGGTCCGATGGCTGAGCGGCCAGGTCGACCGATTGAAAAATCTGGAGGTGAACCGCCTTTACGTGTTGCAGGAAGGCGGCAAAATTTTGAAAGCGGAAGTGCTGAAGCCTGCGCGGAAACCAAAGGCCAGCGCAATGCTGACCCCTCGCCAATTGAAGAATGATGTGCATGATTCGTAAACTTAGATGCCTACGATGGCTTTTCCTTTGTGCTGCCATGCTAACCTTTACGGACTGTTGGGCCGAGGCGAATTGTCCGTGGATAAACTCGGCGACAGCCAGCGGAATTTTGGGCGGGCCGGTAAACGTAACCGTAACCAGTACAAATAAAAATTCCGACGACGCCACATGTAATTTTTCTTTTCAGGAACGGGGAGTGGTCTATGGCCTGCACATCGCAGTCAAGACCATGAGTTCCCCCAACCAGGAGTTCGCATCCTTCAAACAAGAATGCGGCCCGGACCCAACTCCGTTGAAAGCGATCGGCAACGAGGCCATCGAATGCCTTGTGGAGAGCAAGACGGGACAATCCGCTCGGGTGGTAGGGAGGGTGCGCGAGCGGGCCTTCATCGTGGAGGTCAGTGCTTCAACGAGGAATGCTCCAACGGCGGCACGGAATGCGCAGCGTGAGAAAGCGAAAGATGTTGCGGAGCAGGTCTCTGAATGCCTTTATTAGATCGCAGCCAATTACACCTGTTGGCCGAGAATTGCTCGCGTCGCACCAAGTATAAAAACTACGTGGACGAGTTACAAAGGAAGAAGAACCGGAGTA
>JAJZKY010000563.1 GCA_021803885.1 Planctomycetota bacterium | reverse complement strand
GTCTGCTGCTTCAACTGCTCCATCGCCCGGTGAATCGCATTGTCCAGCCGCGCATTATGAAACTTGTCCGTCGTCGCCGTCAGTCCCGCCGGGAGAAAAAAGTGCCCATGCCCAACCTCCAGATGCACAGGCTCCGGCATCAGGTTGTTATGGAACGCGTAGGGCGATGCTGTCCCTTGTGCCATCGCAGACCCGGCCATCAAACAGACCATCATCACAAACGTAACGGAAACGCTGCGGCTCGGCGCGCGCACTCCACACTTCTCGCGGAAAAAGCTCGGGATTCGATTCAACATGAAGGGTTCTCGGGGTCTTGCAGGGATTTTTAAACGTGCACATTTCGTCCAAAAAACTGCGCATATCCACAATACAACCTGCTGGCTTACCCTCAAACTCAGGGCGTTCAAAAATCAGGACTCGCCTTGCGAAAGGCGGATGAAGTTCTGTCTGGAAGCGTACGGCGGGTGCCGACTACTTCGCGCAGCGAAGCGTGGAAATCGCGGAAAAGTCGCGTCTGCCTGGACGGCCAGTCCCTACTCCTCGCGCAGCACTTCCAGCGGCCGCTGTCCCAGGATTCTGTAGCTTGCCACCCAGCCCGTCACCACCGCCAGCACTGCCGCCGCCACCACGGCCACCACTGACCCCACGTAGTTCGCCGTGAACGGCACATGCATCCGGTGCAGCAGAATTCGCGACAACACATTCGCAAACACTGCGCCCACCACGCCCGCCATCAGTCCCAGCACCGTGAACTCAATGCTGAACACCGTGGCAATCCGCCGCCGTCGCGCCCCCAGTGTCTTCAGCACCACCACTTCGCGAATTCTTCGGAAGCGCGTGCTCGCCACGCTCGACGCCAGGATGATCAGCCCCGAAAAAATGGAAAATCCCGCCAGAAAATGAATCACCACCGCAATCTGGTCCACCAGCTTGCTGATCGTGTCCATGATGTCCGCCACGTTCACCACCGTCACCGTGGGATACTTCGCGAACACCGCGCGCTCCAGCTGCGGAATCTCGCTCGGCCGCACGTGCGCATCTCCATACCAGATCGTCGTGTACTGCTTCAGCATGTTGGGCGGCATGATAAAGTCCGCGCGCGCAAACGAGTGCTGCCCCTTCAACGCGAACACCGCCGCCACCTGCGTCGCAATCTTCGTCCCGGCCAGATCAAACGTTATCTTCGCACCCGGATGCACTTTCAGGTCCTTCGCCACCCAGTCCACCAGCGCCACACCCTTCGCGTCATCGCTCGTCCACCACTTCCCTTCGGAAATCTTCGTATCCGGCGGAAGTTGGCTCATCCACGTGAACGAGCGATCGTGAAACAGGTAACGCGGATACTTCTTGTTCTTCTCAAGTTCCGTCGCGGCCACTCCGTTCACTTCTGCAATATGCCCCTGCACAATCGGCACCGTTTCTACCTTGCCCCGAATGCCCTTCTGCGCTTCCACCAGCTGCTTCACGCCCTCAAGCTCATCGTTGCTGATGTCCACCAGAAACACATTCGGCGCCGACGGCGGAGCATCCGCGCGCAGCGAAGCCACAATCGATCCCTGCATCAAAAACACGCTCAGGATCAGCATGACGCCCGCGCCCAGTGCCGCCAGCACCGCCGCCGACTGGTTCCCGGGCCGGTAAAGATTCGCCAGTCCATGCCGCAACGTGGAAGGCAGCCGCAGCCGCGTCTTCGCCAAAAACGATCGCAGCAGCCGCAGCATACCCGCTGTCAATCCCAGCAGCACCACCAGCAATGCCGCCAGGCAAAATCGTGAACCACTTGCCCACCATGACGGAATTCGCAAGCCCCGCTGCAATTCCGCCCAGCCCGGCCAGAATCACCACCATGCTCGCCAGCTGCAACCGGTGTTCCAACACCCATCCCTTCACGCCCCTGCCCGGCTCGCCCTGGCTCACCGTCCGCCGCAGCACCACCACCGGCCGAATCTTTCTCACATCCAGCAGCGGCGGCAAACAAAACAGCACCGTCGTCAATATTCCCGTCCCAAACGCAGCCAGCACCGGCCCCACCGGCAGCGTCAGCACCGGATGCAGCGGAAGCAGTTTGCCCAGCATCGCCGGCAGCGCGTACTCCACCCCCACACCCAGAAAAATCCCCAGCAACGCGCCGCCCACTCCAAGCAGAACAGTTTGTAACAAATAAATGCGCAATATATCCCGCGATCGCGCCCCAATCGACTTCATGATCGCCAGCACTTCAATCCGCTGCTGCAGATGCGCGCGCATCGCCATGCCCACGCCGATCGCGCCCAGCACCATCGCCACCAGGCAAATCAGACTCAGCAGCCCCGTCGCATGCTTCAGCCCGCGCGTCAGCGCCGGGTTCGCGTCGCGAAAATCCGTCACCTCGGCATCGGGCAGTATCTTCTTCAGCCGCGACTTCATCGCCCCCATATCGCTGCCCTGCGGCAGCTTGAACAAGTACCGCTCTGACGCCTGGCTTCCCGGCTGTACCAGCCCCGTCCCCATCAGCGCCTGCCGCGTCATCATCACGCGCGGACCAATGCTCAGCCCCGCCGTCAGCCGGTCCGGCTCGCTTACAATCTCTGCGGCAATGCGAAACTCCTGTCCGCCAATCGTCAGCTCATCGCCCACCTTCGCACGCAGCCGCACCAGCAGGTTGTCATCCACCAGCACCGTTTTGTCCGTCAGCAGCTTCTGCAGCGGTTCCTCCGGCTTCAGCACCAGCTTGCCGTAAAACGGATACTTCCCCGGATTTACCGCCTTCAGCGAAACCAGCACCGGCGTCGCATCCTCCGCGTTCGCACCCGCCTGCACCAGCGACGCCATTGAAACCGTCTGAGTAATCTGCGTTCGCTCCACGCCGTCGGTCGCCAGTGCATTCATCGCCTGCACCTGCTTCGGCGTCGCCTCGTGGAACATCCGCGCCGCCAGATCCGCCGCCAGCAATGACCGCGCCTTGCCCAGCAGCGCCTTCTGGAACGACTGGCTGAAGCCCCTCACGCCTGTCAGCGCGCCCACTCCAATCGCAACCGCAAAAATTACAAATAGAAACTTCGCCCGCGAAGCCTGCAATTCGCGCCGCGCAATCCGCAGCGCCGTACCCCATGGAACCGCTGGCTTCATCGCGCTGCCTCGACTCGCATCTGATCCGCAATCACCAGGCCGTCGCGCAAATGGATCTGACGGTCCGCGCACTCGGCAATCTGCGGATCATGCGTCACCATCACCAGCGTCGTCTTCGAATCCCGCTGCCGTGCCGTCAGCAAATCCAGCACATGCTGCCCATTCACAGAGTCCAGGTTCCCCGTCGGCTCATCGGCCAGCACAATCGGCGGATCCAGCACAAACGCCCGCGCCAGTGCCACACGCTGCTGCTCCCCGCCGGAAAGCTGTACCGGATAGTGCTGCATCCGGTCGCCCAACCCCACCTTCTCCAGCAGTTCCATCGCTTTCCTGCGTCCATCGCCCGTCGCGTTCAACTCATAGGGCAGCAACACGTTTTCCAGCGCCGTCAACATCGGAATCAGCTGGTACGACTGAAACACAAATCCAACCTTCCGCCCCCGCACCTCGGCCAGCTGGTCTTCTTCCAGGTTCGCAATCGATACTCCATCCAGCAGCACATCGCCTTCCGTCGGAGTATCCAGTCCCGCCAGCAGCCCCAGCAGCGTGCTCTTGCCGCTGCCTGAAGCCCCCATGATCGCCACAAACTGCCCCTGCGGAATCACAAAATCAATCCCGCGCAAAATCTCCACCGTGCGCGTCCCGTTGCGAATGCTCTTCTTCAGCCCTCTTACTTCAATCATCCCGTCTCCCCGCGCCTCGACCCGTTGCTACACTTAGCTTGTGAACCGCCGCCGCGTCTCCCTCATGTTGCTTCTGGCCTTCGTGACCGCGCTCGCTCCTTTCCCCGCTCGCGCCTCCGGGCAAAAACCGCCCGTCATCGTTTGCTACGGAGACAGCATCACCGCCGGCCATGGCCTCGAACCCAGCCAGGCCTACCCCGCCGCGCTCCAGCACGACCTCGACGCTCGCGGATACCACTACCGCGTCATCAACGCCGGCGTCAGCGGCAACACCACCAAGGACGGCGTCGACCGGCTGCCCCTTGTCCTCGCCATG
>JAJZKY010000562.1 GCA_021803885.1 Planctomycetota bacterium | reverse complement strand
AATCGGCTCCGCAACCGCTTGATTGCCGTGCAGACGGGTCCTTGGGCCAGGTCAAGCTGGTAGATTAAAAAATCGTCAGGGTGTTGAGCCTCAATGCCATAGGGCTTGAGTGCGTGCTCCGGGAAGTCTTTGGTATTGAAGGTGACTATTACCCCGGCACGGGCAATGATAGCGGCCGCCAGAACGTGTCGGTCATTGTTGTCCGGCAAACTCAGGCTGCCTACCAAATCTTCATAGCCGATGACCAGACACTCCGGGACCGCCTGATCCATCAGTTGCCGTGTTCGCGCCAGTTGTTCTGGTTTGATATGCCTATTGTTGTCCAACACATTTCTGATCCACTCGTCGTGAATCTGGTTGGTCCAGCGGGCGCGGAAGATACCTTCACCACTGAGCTCCAGAAGAATATCCCGCAAAGGCGCCGAATAAAACACGCACGCGTCGAAGATGGCCGTAAAGGTGTCCATTCATCAGTAGCCCATCTTGAGATCCTGAGCCTGCTGGACTAACTCGTCCATGGCCCGGCTATGATTGGCGCGGCACATCTCCTTGTAATCCATCAGATCCCTGTATGCAATGCGGCGATGGGTCCCGACCATCTGGAAGGGTATCCGTTTTTCTTCCAACTCTTTAATGAGGAATGGCCGCGAGACCCCCAGAAGTTCTGCGGCCTGTTGGGTGGTTAGCTGAGCGTGAATCGGCATAAGAGTGACGGCGTTGCCCTGACTCATTTCCGCCAGAATCTTCATCAGGAGCGAGAAGACTGATGCAGGCAGGCGAATTGTCTGCCCCTTGCCCGTGCCGGCAGCGGCAATTCGGACTTCCATTGTATGTAGTGACTGGGCGGCCAATGGGGCCAACCTGCGGCTGGACTCCTTGGCAATCTGCGTATCTTCGCTGGTAGGCAGGACAGGTTCTATAGCTAAGGTGTTCATATCGTGCTCCATTAGTCTTAATAATGATTATATCGGCTGAATCATTAAAAGCAATAAACAAAACGAACGAAAAATTCGAAACGTAAACGGGAGGGCGGGGCGACAACATAATCATCAAAGATAACAATGGTGTATTGGTTCAGCCGGAAAAGGAGTATTGGTCCCGCTGCCTAAGGGACTGTGGGCTTCAGGCGACCGCGTTTTTTTAGGCATGAGGATGATGCTCCCCATAGCATGTGTTCGATGGAAGGCCGACGGGCATCCTGCCGTCGGCGGCGATGCGCATGGGTCGCATTTCCAGCCGGTTATCCCCGGTCCCGATCACAATCGGGAGATGCCTCCAGAGCTCGCGTCTGTTTCACCGGCTGACCTGATTATGCACACGAGGCTGGGATTTTGCGAGGCATCTGCCGCATCGATGGAATAATGGCGGCGGTCGGCACAGCCATTGAGGTCCGTTGCAGGCGGCGTTGCTCGCGTGCGGCGGCGAGTTCCGCAACGCGGTGTCGGAAAATGGCCTGCTCTCGGCCAGCCAGTTTGTCGGCCGGCGCCGCATAACCAATGGAGCTGTGGAGTCGGACCGCGTTGTAGTGGAGACCTGTGGCCCTGGCGCTAGCGCCAAGGCCGTTTTAGGGGTACTTTTGCGAAGGTCGGGCCAACTCGCGGGCGAAAGCCAGGACCGCAAAGGCTCGTGCTCTGGGATTGTCAGGCCCCTATTGATAATGCAACCTTGATTGTGTGCCGTTACGTCCCAAACGGAGTATGGCGCCGGTATCAATGGTTGGGCGCAGCGCCAGAGAATTTGTTTTATGCCGGGCAAGCCGATACCATTTCTATCAGCGGCTGGTGACTGGCCGCGGTGCGCAACGGGAGTAACTATGACCATGGTAAATCGCGGTCCATCATCCGGACCGGACCAACTGACGACCTCGCGTAAGGCTTTGGAAATAAATTTGGATCGTCGCCGCTACGGCACGTTTGCGGAAATCGGTGCTGGGCAGGAAGTGGTGCGCTGGTTTTTTCTGGCGGGGGGGGCCTCGGGCACCATCGCCAAAAGCATGAGTGCGTATGACATGTCGGTGAGCGACGCGATCTACGGCAAGTCGGAGCGGTATGTAAGCCGGGCCAGACTCCAAAGCATGCTCGATTATGAACATGCGCTGAATTTAAGCCGCCTGAATGAGCTTCGTGGCGACACCACATCCTTCTTTGTTTTTGCCGATACGGTGGCGGTCCGCGGATTTAATTCCAATCGCGAAGGTCACGGCTGGATGGGAGTGAAATTTCAGGCGCATCCGCGTGATAAGGACAGCCAGATCATTCTGCACCTGCGCACGCTGGACAAGGAGATCAGCCAGCAGCAGGAAGCCTTGGGGATTGTGGGGGTGAACCTGCTCTACGGGGCGTTTTTCTATCATCACGAACCGGAAATGCTGCTGCGCTCCTTGCTCGATGGCCTGTCATCGAGCCGGGTGGAAATTGATATGATTGAATTTTCCGGCATTGAATTCCGCAGTGTGGATAATCGCATCATGAGTTTGCGTCTGGTGGAAAGCGGCTTAAGTGATGCCGCGATGTTCGGTCCGGCCGGCGAGGTGCTGCAACCGTCCGAGGTGCTGCACAATCATCCCATTCTGGTGGAGCGGGGCAGCTTTCGACCTGTCACGCATGTCAATATCGATATGATCGACAACGCTCGCGAGCAATTCATCAGCGACATGGGTCCGGATGCGGAAAAGCCCGTGGAACTCATGGAAATCACCATGCGGAATTTGATGGTGGCAGGCGATATTGATTTACGCGATTTTCTGGCCCGGGCGGAAACCCTGGCGGCCTGTGGCAAAACCGTCCTTATTTCCGATTATTTTGAATTCTATCGTCTTACGGCGTTTGTTGCGCGGTACACCAAGCAGCCCGTGGGCATTGCCATGGGAGCATCGAGCTTGATGGATCTCTTTGAGGAAAAATATTACCAGGATCTGGAAGGAGGAATCTTGGAATCCTTCGGCCGCCTCTTCAAAAATGAACACCGCCTGTACATCTATCCGTTGCGCGATCCGGCCACCGGCGCGTTAATTCGCGTGGAAAACTTCACCGTCAAGCCGGATCTGGCTAAGCTTTACGGGTATCTGGTGGATCGTGGCTTTATTCGACAGATCGCCAAGTACAATGAGAGCTACCTGCCCATTTTTTCCCGGGATGTGCTGACAAAAATTAAGTCTGGTGATGAATCCTGGCCCACCATGGTGCCGCAAGTCGTGGCGGAAATTATCAAAAAACGCGGGCTTTTTGGGTATCGCGCCCGATAGATTGCCCTTTTACCCGGCCTACACGCGTATTCGCTGCCAACGACTGTGGCGATACGCCAAATAGTTAAAGAGTGCCCGGTAGTTCAAATCCACGGCCACGGCAATCCAGACGGCGGTAAGATTTTTGGCCAGCGTATGGTGCGGCCAAATCACCAGCAGCATCAGCGCCAGCACGCCAAGGCGCACCAGTAGCACGCCGGTGATGGTGGAAATCATCGGTAATACCGTTTCCCCGGCGCCCTTGAGCGCTCCGGAAAAGACAATAGCCAGCGCAAAGCCCGGCTGTGCCAGCCCGGCGAGTACCATCGGCCAAAAGCCCACCTGAATGACGGGCGGGGAATGGACGATCAAGTCGAGCATGAATTGCGGCGCAATCACCATCGGCAGCGCCAGCAGCGTCATGGTAATCAGGGCCAGCCAAGCGGCGATGTGGCCGGCCCGCCGCGCTTCGGCCGGCTTTTTCGCCCCCAGATACTGGCCCACCAGCGTGGATGCGGCAAGGCCAAAACCAAACCCCGGCAAGAACGATATCGACTCTATGCGTAGGACCGATACGTGTGCGGCAAGGGTATAGCCATGCGGGTCGCTGCGGGTGTTGATCACCAGCACCACAATCAGGAATTGGCCGCCCCACAGCAGTACGCCTTCAAACCAACTGGGCATTCCGATTTTGAGCACCCGCTGAAGAACATGGGGCACTATGCGAAGGTGACGCATCTGCAGATGCAATTTGTGCCCACGGCTAAATAAAATAATGCTCGTGCACACGCCGCCGGTCAGGTACGCCAGCAGGGTGCCAAATGCGTCGCCGGGCAGTCCCCAGGCCGGCGCCCCCAGCCAGCCGTAGGTAAACGCCGTAAGACG
>JAJZKY010000561.1 GCA_021803885.1 Planctomycetota bacterium | reverse complement strand
TGGCGAATTTAATATTCGGCGGCGAGGGAATGTTCATGGACCGGTTTGTGACAACCTCGGCGCCAGGCATGCTGATTCTGCACGGCTACGGCAACGTATTTCAGCGGACACTTAAACCAGGAGAGAGCATCCTGCTTGAGCCGGGCGGCTTTCTTTACAAAGATTCCTCGGTGCAGATGGACATTGAATTTACCAAGGTTGGCGGTGGGCTGCTCGGACAGCATCGCATGGCCCTGGCACGGATGACGGGTCCGGGGCGGGTGGGAATTCAATCCATGTATCACCATATGAATTCCGGCGAGAAGTGAGGGGCATGATGACACAGGCAACTTCGACGAAATTGAATCGGTGTCCCTGGTGCGGTGAAGCAGTTACCGCATTGACCGGTAACTGCCCCCGCTGCGGGGCGCCCCTGACAGCTGCCACGAGGGTGGATCAATCCGGTTTTGAACAACGACCCGCCGTCGCGGACATGGCACGATTGCAGTTCGGCCCGAGCACCTGCCAGATTGAGGGTGAAATGGTGCCGGTGGCCGACTTTCATCTCGCCGCCGATGATTTTATTTATTTCTCCCACCATCAATTGCTCTGGGCGGATTCCGGCATCACGCTTCGAAACAAAAGCATGCAGGATGCATGGAAACGCATGATCGGCGGTATGCCGGTCTTTTTAACCGAGGCCGTCGGGCCGGGGCATGTGGCCGTATCGGCAGATGAGGCGGGTGAAACCATCGCCATCCCGCTTGATGCCGGCGTCGGCGTTGACGTGCACGAGAATCACTTTCTGGCTGCCACCAGTGAAATCGATTTGAAGTTGCGTCCGACAGATATCTGGGTCACGCTGGGTGAATCGGGTGAAGATGCGAAAACCAAGAAGCTGCTGCGACCGATCGGCATGTTTTATGATCGATTCGTCGCGGGAAAGTCGCCAGGGATTGTATTTGTGCATTGCCGGGGAAACTGCTTCGTGCAGAATCTCATGCCCGATCAGGCGATTCTGATCAAACCGGGTGCGTTCCTTTACAAAGATCCGCAGGTGAAATTGATCCTGCATGTCGAGTATATTTCGATCCGGGCCATCGGCTTTCCCGGCGGTCTACCCGGCGCCCGAATCTGGCTGCGTGCAACAGGCCCCGGAAAAATCGCCGTCCAATCGGCCTACAAACAGACCGAACTCATTCATGAATCGATTATCAATTCCAGCATAATGACTTATGATGACACGTGATTGACGGACGCCGCTGGCGAGATCACCCCGGCTCCTATGGCCCTTGCGGCAGGCGGGCTATAATATTGCCATGAAATCGGCAGGACACACGCCCACGGCGGAATCATCCGCATCAGCACCCGCATCACCGGCCGCCGTCCCGCTTTGGAACGCAGGAAATCTGAGCAATCCGCATTTGTCGTCCGATAAATCGGACCGAGTCAGGGCGATGTTTGCGGCGATTGCCCCGGCGTATGATCTCAATAACCATCTGCACTCCATGGGGATTGATCATTCGTGGCGGCGCAAGGCGGTTGCGGCGGCGGGAGTGCGCCCCACCGATGTTGTCGCCGACATTGCCTGCGGCACCGGCGATTTGAGTTTTGCCTTTGCCAGGGCCGGAGCCCATCGTGTCATAGGATTGGATTTTTGTCATCCCATGATTCGTGGCGCGATCAACAAGGCCGCCCACAGAAAGATGTCATCGCGGATCGGCTTTTCAGATGGCGACGCAACGCGGCTGCCACTGGCGAATGGTTCGGTGGATGTTGTATCCATCGCCTTCGGTCTTCGAAATGTTGACACGTGGACGGACGCGATACGCGAATTTTTCCGCGTTCTTCGCCCGGGTGGACGCCTGATTATTCTCGAATTCACGACACCCAAGACTCGTATCATCGGAAGCCTGTTCAATCTTTATTTTCATCATCTGGTTCCATTTACGGCATCGCTTATCAGCCGCGATCGGACCGGTGCCTATTATTATCTGCCTCGCAGCGTTGGGACGTTTCCGGGCTCCGACAGTATTTGCGCGGCCATGAAGGATGCAGGGTTTTCCGATGTCGGTTATCAGTCGCTCACCTTCGGCGTGTGTGCGTGCTATCGCGGAGTCCGGCATGGTTAAGAAAAATGACAGCCGTCCGGTCATGCGCAGAATCTTCCGATCTCGCTGGCAATGCCGCCATTGCAGGGCCTGCATCGGTGAGGAGAATATTGCGGTCTATTCGGCACGTCTGCCGGAGCGCACCAAACCGAGCTGGTTTTTTGCAGCCATGACACTGCTGGATCATCTGCGTGATTGCGGCGGACACGATTATTCGCAGGAACTCCGTATCCGATATGGCGATGATTTTTTATGCCATCCGGAAATTTATGAATGGTTCAATGAACATGGGCTTATCGATACGCAACTGACGGATGAATTTGCATTGGACGACCAGCTTTAGACAGGACGATATATCATGAGCGATGAGGCTCCGATCATTCTGGCCATCACCGGTGCGTCCGGTGCACCGTACGCCCGGAAAATTCTGCTGGGGCTTGCAGAGGCTCACAGGCGGGTGCATCTGATCATTTCGCCGGCCGGGCGGCGCCTTTTGCATGATGAGCTGGGCGTGGAACAACCCGATCCGGAATCCATTCTCGGCGCTTCTCTTCCGCATGATATTTCGGTATTGCCTTACAACGATGTGGGCGCTTGTATTGCATCGGGATCGTATCGCCATGCCGGTATGGTCGTAGCTCCATGCTCCAGCAGCCGCCTGGCCCAGATCGCTCACGGCTTGGGCGATAATCTGATCTCGCGTGCCGCTCAGGTGACGCTCAAAGAACGCCGCCCGCTCATCCTGCTTCACCGCGAGATGCCTGTCAGTCTGATTGAGCTGCGGAATATGGTTCAGGTGACCGAAGCGGGCGGAATTGTCTGTCCGGCGAGTCCGGGATTTTACCTGCGTCCGCAGAGCATTGACGATCTGGTGACGATGACGGCCGGACGGGTATTGGACCTGCTGGGCGTCGAACATTCATGGAACATCCGCTGGCGCGGGGCAGGCGCCTGATGAGTCGAACTCCCATGGACACAACCGCGTCTGCCGTCCAGCCTTCCGCAGTCCCTGTGATGTCGCGGCTTCGGACATTTCTAGATTTAATTAAATTTTCACATTCCATCTTCGCAATGCCGTTCGCCCTGGTGGCGATGTTTCTGGCCGTACGGGAGAATGGGCATGGGATGCCGGGAATCCGCGCGATATCGCTGATTATTGGAGCGATGGTCAGCGCCCGCACCTTCGCCATGACATTTAACCGGATTGTGGATCGGAAATTTGATATTCTAAACCCGCGCACACGCAATCGCCCCAGTGTGACCGGCGCACTGTCGGTCCGTTGGATGATGGCGGCGCTGGCGATTTCAGGGGCGCTGTTCATTCTTTTCACGCTGGGATTTTGGGCGGCATACCGCAATCCCTGGCCTGCGGTGCTGGCGATTCCGGTGCTTGGCTTCATCGCGTTTTACAGCTACACCAAGCGATTCACGTGGTTATGCCACTTTGTGATCGGCACCTCGCTGGGGCTGGCTCCGATGAGTGCGTGGATTGCGCTCTCGCCACCGCACGGGCCGGTGTTGACCGTCCAGATCATCTGGTTGGCCGTTGCGGTGATGACATGGACGGCGGGTTTTGATCTGATCTATGCCATGCAGGATATTGAGGTGGATCGGCGCGATAAGCTTTATTCACTCCCCGCTCGTTTTGGTCCGCGCGTCGGGCTTGTTGTTTCTCGCCTCTGCCATGCCTGCACCCTTTTCGCATTGGCCGCGTTCGGACTGGCCCTGGGAGGCGGGCTGCAACTTGGCATTACGTATTGGATCGGGTGGGTAGCGGTGGCCGCACTTCTGATCACCGAGCAGTCACTGGTCAAATCCGATGATCTCTCGCGTGTCAACATCGCCTTTATGACCATTAATGGGATCGTGGGGCTGGTCTTCGGAATTCTCGGCATCACCGCGATTTTGCTGGCCCATGTGTGATGGCCGTCTGCGATCATCCCCTGACTATCGATCCATCCGGCCTCATGATAAGTTGAGAATAAGGGTTAAAATGTCCGTATGAATCATTTGCCGCAT
>JAJZKY010000560.1 GCA_021803885.1 Planctomycetota bacterium | reverse complement strand
ACTGGGCAACCCCGCAAAAGAGGGGTTGTGGATTTCTGTGCAAAAAACAATAATGAGTCGCAAGTCAGTCACCAACGCGGTTGAGATCAATCAACACGGGGTCAAGCTTCGCACATAAAACGGACGGAGGGGCAGCCTTGAAGTTGAGCATGGCGGAATCCGATTGGGGCAAGCTATTTACACCGCGAGAATGCCAGGTGATCGCGGAAGTATGCAAGGCCAAAAGCATTGAGGATATTGCCGAGGATATTGGCATCAGCAAGCACACCGTCAAGGAGTATTTAAAGGAGATTTACTACAAGGCCCAGGTGCATTCGGCCCGGGAATTAATGCTGAAATATTATGAGCCGCCGCAAATGCGCATTCTGGCGCAGCGCCGGGAATTCAACCGTGATCTGCTGATTTCACTGGAGACGCTGAATCAATCTGGCAGTCTGCATGCGATGGTGAAGGCACTGTGCGCGGGCTCGGTGAAAACCGCCTTTGCCGACTGGAGCGAGCTCTATCGCGTGATTCAGGAATCGCCCTTGACCATTGCCGCCTGGGGCGACGGCGAAAATCTTTTGCAGCTGCCTTCGAGCTTGTTCAAAACGGTTCTGGCCAGCGGGTTCGGCCTGGCCCAGGGCGGGGAATGGAAAGCCGAGAGCAAATTCTGGAATAACCTGGGCTGCAAAGGCGCCATGATGGCGGTGCGTATGAAGCTGGGACAGCACCTCTGTATTCTGGCGGTCAGCAAACCGAAAGCCGGAACCTTCGACCATTTAGGCCTGGCGACTTTGGGGCTGCTGGCCCGCACCGCCGAACAGCACGCCCGCCGCCTGCTTCCGTCCTCCCATCCACACCGGCGCCGCGGCCGGGAAGCCCTTCTGGTGGACTGGCCGTCCCAGGACTCCAGGCCGGTTTTGGTGGCAGACTAATATTCATGTCCAGCCACTCCGCGCGGCTTACCCCGGCTGATTAAGCTGATTTCTGATCTGGTTCACTCGCTATGCCACTGCTCCAGCGCAACTCTGTCTATCGCCAGGTGATTTCTTTATCTGCCCTCCTGTTGGGGCTGCTGTGTCCGCTGTCCGGCCAATGGATTCCGCTGAATCCAGTGCGCAAGGTGGTAAAAATCCCGCGCGGCATCGTGGTTACGCAGGCCGCCGGGGCGCTGCGCATCGTTTTCGACACGGCGCGGATTGCCCACGTCCAGTACTCGCCGACAGGGAATTTTCAGCGGCATAAAAATTACGTGGTCCTGCCCCAGCACTGGACGCCGGTCAAGTGGCGGCTGCGGCAGAACCGCAAAGCGGTTATTCTGGCCTCCGCCCGGCTCAGCCTGATTCTGAACCGCAAATCGGGCAGTCTGATGTTCACGGCTCCGGGCCATGCCCCGCTCTATATGGATAACGCCCGAGTCATGAAACCGGCGCGGATTCAGGGCCGGGCCACCTGGCATGTGCTCGACTATGCCGGCATTTATGGATCCACGGAGAGTTTGTACGGCCTGGGCCAGCATCAGGCGGGGGTCTGGGATTATCACGGCGAGTCGGTGAAGCTGACCCAGGGCAACACCAACATTGCCATCCCCATGCTGGTCTCGAGCCGCGGCTACGGCATTTTCTGGAACAGCTCCTCGCCCACCTGGTTCAACAACCGGCTGACGCATGCGATGTATTGGCGATCGCTCGAAGGCAATGTGCTCGATTATTACTTTTTTTATGGGCCGCGCCTGCACCGTGTGGTTGCCGATTACCGCCGGCTGACGGGACAGGCGCCCCTGCTGGGGCGCTGGGCCTATGGACTGTGGCAGTCAAAAAACCGCTACAACTCGCAAGCCGAACTGCTGCATATCGCCGCCAAGTACCGCCGTCTGAAGATTCCGGTGGATAACCTGGTGCAGGACTGGTTCTGGTGGAACAACATGGGTTCCTTCCAGTTCAATGCCCATTATCCCCATCCGGCGGCGATGATGCGCCAGCTCCACCGGGAACATTTCCACGTAATGATCTCGGTGTGGCCGTACTTTTACCCCGGCTCGCGGGTGTACGACACGATGAAAAAAAATGGCTGGCTGCTGGCGTCGGCCATCGCGCCCTCTTATTTCAAGGCGGGCATGTCGCTGTACGACCCGACCAGCCGCGCGGCCCGGCACTATTATTGGGACCAGATCAACCAGGCGCTGTTCCGGCGGGGATTTGATGCCTGGTGGCTGGATGACGATGAGCCGGGCAGCCGCACCCGCACGCTGCTCTGGCATCTCCGGCTCGCCATCGGCAGCGGCGCCCGCTATGCCAATCTTTACCCGCTGATGCAGGTGCGGGGCGTCTATGACGGCCAGCGGCGAACCAGCCGGAAGCGGGTATTTATTCTGTCCCGCTCGGCCTTTGCCGGCAGCCAGCGCTACGCGGCGGTGGCCTGGTCGGGAGATGTGCTGAGCGACTGGCTGGCCTTTCAGCGGCAGATTCCGGCGGGGTTGAACTATTCCATTTCCGGATTGCCCTATTGGACGACCGACATCGGCGGATTTTTCCTGGGCCATCCCGATTCACCCGCCTATCGCAAGCTCTTTGTGCGCTGGTTCGAATACGGCGTGTTTTGTCCCATCCTGCGCGTGCATGGCACGCGGGTGCCCAACCATAACGAACTCTGGTCCTACGGCCGCGCGGCGCAGACGATTCTGACGAAATATGACCGGCTGCGCTATCGCCTGCTGCCGTATATCTACTCTGAAGCCTGGCGGGTGACGCGGCACGCGGGCAGCCTGATGCGGCCGCTGGTGATGGACTTCCGGCACGATGCCATTGCACGGCGCACGGGAAATGAATTTCTCTTTGGCCCGTCGCTGCTGGTCAGCCCGGTAACGGAGCCCGATGTGAAACAGTGGACGGTTTATCTGCCCCAGGCACGTTGGTACAACTTCTGGACCGGAAAGCGCCGCACCGGCGGTCATTTCATCGTGACCCGAACCAACCTGGCGACGGAACCGGTTTATGTGCGGGCGGGCGCCATTGTCCCCCTGGGACCGGAATTGCAGTACGCCAGCCAAAAACCGGAAAACCCGATCGAGTTACGCATCTATACCGGGGCCAACGGCCATTTCAATCTATATAACGACAATGGCATTACTTATGCCTATGAACATGGCGCGCATGAAACGATTCCCATCCGGTGGAATCAGGCCAGCCGCACGTTAACCATCGGCGCGCGCCGGGGCAGCTATCCGGGCATGCCGCAAAAGCAGATTTTTCACGTCGTCTGGGTGCGCCCCGGCCATGGGGTGGGAGAAGCGGTGACTCGCCATCCGGATCAAACCATTCAGTACGACGGAAAACCGGTGAGCGTGCGGGAGCCGCTAGCGGCGAAATAAAAAGCGGCTGCGCCGCTCGCCGCACTTTGCTTATGGAATGAGCTGCAGGGCATCGGCTCCATGGAGAACCGCTTGCACCGGCAAATGAGTGTCGAAGCTCGCAAGTTTTCCCCCGTGGGCCAGCGCGAGCGCCAGCAGATATCCATCCGTGATCTGGGCAGATTGCAGCAAATGCCGCCGCTGGGTCCATTTCAAATGAAGCAGTGAAATATCATCGGGCCAAAATTCATGGCCTGGCGCGGAAATCAAATCTGCCAGCAACGGCATGACCGCGGCCGGCGGACCGGGCGTATTTGGATAACGGGGATGACTGAGAATGCGAATCACCCCATTTTGAATGAGCGGACAACTTGCCCATCGGCGCTGGCCAGTGGCCGCAAACCAGACATGCGCTCTTTCATGCAGAATGTGCGCCGGGTCCATCAGCGCGATCAGAACGTTAATGTCCAGCAAAAAGCGCGGGGTCAGGAGAGTTCCTCGCGCAACTCGTTTACCAGGTCTGTGGTTACCGGGCGCGATCCACGGCGAACCGGCAGGAGGGGGACGCCATTGCGCAGCCGGCGCCGGGTCTGTGGAGGCTGCAATGCCTGACGGGCCAGCACGGAAATCATTTCTCCCAGGGTCTTATGCCGCATACGGGCCATTTCTTTTGCCGCATGCAGCACATCATCATCAATGGCCAGCGTGGTGCGCATAAATTCTTCCTGTATCAATCATCATACATCAAATGCAGCGTGGAATCTTACTCTCGCTTCCGCGCCATTCAGCAACT
>JAJZKY010000559.1 GCA_021803885.1 Planctomycetota bacterium | reverse complement strand
GACAGGATTCCCTGTCAGGAGTCATCATCTGTCCGGCCTTTGCGGAAGGACAGCGGTTAAGGGTGAACTCCTTCACCACAACACGCTTACAAGGTAAGATGCCGCATTTGCAGTTGTCAACTCCGCGCCAGCGAATGATATTCCGGCTTCGACCATCGTTAGCCAAGCAGAACCGCATCCTAAAAACCATGAAAATTTCTTGACAACTGGGAGATCGAAGATTCAGGATTTGGAATCATACAATTCGGTTTAGGTGCTGAGGTCCACCGTTAACCGCCTTCATGGCTGATGACTCCTACCTCGAGAGGGAACTGTGCCATGAAGAAGATGAGATACACTCCAGTCAACGCAATAAAAATGCCGCGTGTCGACCACTTGATCTGCTTGTTCTGGATCAACAGGATAGCTGGAGGCTTTTGTGATCCTCTCCAACATTGTCCTCCAGATCGGCCAGGTCCTGTGTGTCCTTCTGCTGGCGCCGCTCCTGCAAGGCTTCATTTTGAAGACTGAGGAACATATCCAGAGGAGCCGCGGCCCCAGCGTCACGCCGGGGGCCGTCCGCGCAAGTAGGAACTGCGGCGGGTGGTGGATGCCCTGCTGTACGTGGTGAAGACGGCGATAACTAAAAAGTGGCGGCGCGGTTACGACGCGGGCAAGATAATTGAGGGTGCAAGCGCCACCCGCCGCAGCGGGCGGTAGACACGGAAGGCAATCTGTTGGCGGTGGTGGTGCGGATGCGGCTGTTCTGCCGGATCGACAGCAAAGTCGTCGAATGGATGGAGCGCGTCACGGATGCGCAGTAGCAGAAAGGCTGATTCGGAAATGAATGAGACTGATCCGCGGGTGCGCCGCGCCAAGCGGTTGCTGCTCCTGCTCGTCACTTTGCTCCTGCTGTGCGCAAGCACCCGCACCCGCGCGCAGGCCACCCAGGACACCACCAACCTTCCCGCTCCACCGCCGCCCTCACGTTCCATCGAGGACCTGAACTACCTTGCAGGCGATGCGTCCGTGCCCGCGATCTCGGACAGCGTTCTCAGCGCTCAAGGAAAGTTCCGGCAGTCTCTGTTCCGGAAAGGATTGGCGCTGCGCGTCGTCACACAGATGCAATATGCGCAAAACACCCTGGCTGCGCCCGTCGCGCCCGACGATCAGGTCTATATTGGCCAGCACCCCTTTGAAAACGTAATGGTGCAGCCCATCCTCACCGCCGACCTTCGTCAATTGCATCTGCGGCGCGCACAGCTTTACGTCGGCGGCGTGTGGAACTGGGTAAGCTGGAACCCCGCCGGGCCAAAAACGTTCCAGCTATGGGATCTCTATTTCTACAAGGCCTGGGGCAGGGATCGTGTCCAGATGAAAGCGGGCTATATCTCGATGAACCTCGAATTTGTCGGCTTGTTTGTCGGCGGATCTACCGCGACCGGTGGGCAAGGCGTTTACGCCGTGTTGCCTTATGAGGTTGGAATGTCGTATTTTCCGCTCACGTCGCCAGCCGCCTCCCTGCGCGTCCGGGGCCCGGACCATATTTACGTGAAGTCCGCAGCGCAGCGCAGCATCGATCCCGCCGGAGGACCGGCGGAGGTTGCGCGCAATGCCACAGGTTTCCGCTTTCTGCCGCACGGTGACAAACTGCTGCTCCTCAACGAAGCCGGATACCTGCGCGATGCAGCCAAAGATGTCCATGAGACGTGGTTTCGGGCGGGCTATCTGTACAACACCACCAAGTACAAAAATCTAGCCACAGGTCAGGACGAGTCTGGCAACTACTGCGGATATGCACTACTGGACCATCAGTTGTGGCGGACCAGTCTCAAACATCCAGACCATGGAGTGTACGCTGGCGCATCCTTCATGACCGTGCCCGATGCGCTCAATTCCTACTCGCGTTACTACGAAGCGCGCTTCTACAAGGAAGCGCCCCTGGAACGCAGGCCCGCCGATCTGCTCTCCTTTGTCGCCTCGCACACCGGCTATAGCAGGCTCGCCACCAACAGCCTCGTCGCACGGGGAAAAACTGTCTGGCGCAGCGGCTCCACGCTTACCGGCAGCTACGCGCTGCATGTTTCTTCCGGCAACTTTCTGGGCGTCGGCATGACCTATTTCTACGGGCCAGCCATCACGCCACGCGTTCCCAACGCGCTCAATTTTCTCGCTTCCTGGACCACGTACTTTTAGATTTCTGGATACTGGGTATTTACCTGACTCAGGTGCCCCCAACATCTAGTACTACAGTTGTAGATATAACAGAGAAGGAGTAGGGCCACGTTTTTTGTAGTGGCAGATTTTGAGCATGGAACTGGTGTTTTCGCCGCCACCCGGACCAGTCCAGGAAATGCTCAACGCGGTGCTTTGCGGGCCATCGCAGGTGGGCCAGCAGGCGGCGCAGTTCGGGCACGCTGAGCGGCGCTTGGCCGGCGACTCGTACAGCGCATCCTCCGCGCCCGGATCAGACAGATTGAACCAATGCTGGAGAAAGTACACCCGCAACATGATCGACAACCCAATCGGTTGCCGCCCATTGCCCGCCTTGGGATAGTACGGCTCGACTAAATCTTGTAACTCCTGCCATGGAATGATGCTGTCCATGGACTCCAAAAACTGTTCCCGCCAGCTCTTCCGGCCATACTTCTCAAAGTTCGCTTGATTGGCAAATGTTATCTGGCGCATCGTGCTCTCCATCCACTTACAACTTTATCCAAGCTGGCTGTGGATTTGAGACTTGTGCAGAGGTTCCTTAAGCCATCCATTACGGTTGTTAAACAGAAAATGGAACAGATTGGCGAGACAGCTACAAAACTGCTCTAGCGCCAATTCGGCTTCGACCGGGTGCGATATCTCTGTGGAAGACCCTTATTGAATTGTGGGCGACGGCTTCTTTTGTTGTCGCTTACCTGGCAACCAAGTCTGTCACCGGGTGTTCAGGCAACGGCAAAGCTGGAAGCGGTTTCTGGTTGAAGTCGAAGTCGTTGGCCAGGTCGCCTAAGATGGGAACATCTTCGCGCACTGTAGGTCTGGGATCGGGCCTTCCATCGGTCTTTGGATTCAGTCGCAAGCCGCCCAGAAAATCATCCTCGATGAATTTCAGATATGCATCGAAACTGAGCGTTTGATGGTCAATGAAATGGGGTTTGGCATACGGTGAAATCACCATCGCCGGAACCCGCAGCCCATATCCGTTTTCATCCACGACCGGCGGTACTACATGGTCGTAAAAGCCACCCCAGTCATCCCAGGCCAGAAAGATGGCGCAATCTTTCCAGTCTGGCCCCTGCATGACAGCATTGATCAGACCCGTGACCCAGCTCTGCCCTGCACTGATCAATGCAGCTGGATGTTCACTGACGGCCCCCGAAGGAGCGATCCAGGATACGGAAGGCAAGGTGCCTTCTCGGGCCTGCTTATAGAAGTTCTCCAGCGGCTGGATACGGGAAAGCTCGCCATCATGCTTTACCGTATCGAAATGAGGCAATGGATTCCATATTCCCGGAGTTCGCGACGCGAACAATTTGCCTGGCGGACAGCTCTTGGCAACCTCGTCGTCGCCGCCTTTACAGTCGGGTTCGATGCCCTTCATGACGTAGTAGCCCCAGGTTACGTGATGGGCGTGCAGCAGATAAGTTACATCCGTCCAGGCATAAATCGCTCTCTTACGGGTGCGCTCGGTTGGCCACCAGGTATCGGGCGGCAATCCAGGTGTATCGAGCGCATTCACGCAGCTCGTCGGATCGTCATGCTTAGTACAATAGGCCGACCAGGCAGAAACTTCGTAGAGATGAGCGGGCAGGCTCCAGGACGCATTCGGTTCAAACATGTGGTCCTGTAAGACAAACGCGCGCGCGTACGCCCAATAATTGGGAATATCCCGGCCATCGTGATATCCCATCACATCGGCGTTCACAGAGTTCGTGCAAGCCGGATCGGAGGCCTCCAAACATTGTCTCTGGCCACTTTCAGCCTGGACTACAAAACCGTCCATCCTGCCGTTGTCAACGTCCGCCAGCGTGTCTTTTGCCAAATGCGGACCACCCCCATTGGAATCATTCGTGTCGTGATAAGGACCCATGCACGATCCGGTCTTTGGATCGGGATTGCAAACCGTAAAGGCCCCGTTTTTTTGTCGGCAAA
>JAJZKY010000558.1 GCA_021803885.1 Planctomycetota bacterium | reverse complement strand
GTGAGGATCAAAATCCCCACCGCCGGTGGTATGGCGGGGCATGGAGGCGATCCGTCATGGATGACGGTCCTCCGTGCAGGGACTACTCCTGATCATGGCGCTGGGCCGGGCGTTTCCACCCTTTTTGGTCCTCAGCCATGAGTCTGACGAGCAACCGTCCAACCATCCATGCCGCCAGCAGAGCCACCGCCGCCCCGAGTAGCGCTTTGGCCACGCCGAACACCAGCCCGGCGACCGCCAGCCCGATACCCAGCAGGAATAACAGGGCATAGAGAGCGGCGGCGATAAAGACCGTGGCCATCGCGCCCAAGGCGGAAAGATATAAAAAGACCTTACCCCAGAAGCGCAGCCTTCCGTCGGGTGAGAGGGTGTGCTCCAGTGAGCGGATGTAGTGGACCAGACACAGGACGGCCCGCACCAGCACCGGGGCGTGAAGCAGGGGATGTGGAGGCGGCGGCCTGTGGCCAAAGGCGTAGGGGGCATCCCCATTATCCCTGTTAAAAACTCTTCGCAGGCTTTTCATGGTCGGCCCCGTATCGTCAAAGCGTCCTGCACGCCTTTGGCTCCGATATGAATCCCGATCAGCAAGACTACAAGCAGAACGCCCGGCACCAGAGCCAGAATCAGCCATGAGATTTGATTCTCTTTGACGGGCGGCACCACGGGAGCAACCGGTTTTGGGGTGTGATGGATGGGATGGTGGTGGTGATCGCTGCATCCCGTCAGCAGTGCGGTGGCCACCACCAGCGAGGCCATGGCCAACGCCGACTTTTTGCGGGTATGGAACATCGTATCTTCCTCCTTAAAAAAACACCGGGAACAATGGGATGGAATGGAATGAAATGGAATTAAAAAGCCCCCTGTGGGTGGGCAGGGGGCGAGGGAATCAATTCAGTTTCGGATCGGCCAGTGCCATGCTGAAGGCCCGCTGCTTGAACTGATCGGAGGCACCGAACCAGATGGAATCCAGACGCCGCTCGGCCCGCATCCGGTTATCCAGTCCCCGGAAGGTGCGCTGGTGATCGGACCATTCACTCACCGCGTTAAACGCACTCCACGCGGTGGAGCGTATTCCGGGCAGATTGTTACGCGGGTTATCGAGATTTTCACGCCACCGTTCCAGCAGCCGATTTTGGCGCAGTGGGTCATCCGGTTCCCGGACCGGTGGAAGCAGGGCTTTGAAGTAGGCATCGACCCAGGCGGCACTGACGTTTTTGCCCACAAGCGTGTCGAGTTCCCGTTCAAAGACCTGAAAGCGTCGGGAGACGATACCGAGCGTCTGGCGGGCCGCTTCCACCCGTCCTTTGAGGCTCGCATAATGCCGGATGCTTTCACCCAGGGCGTCCCCGGTCTGCAGGGCCAGATTGAGCGTGTTCTGGCAGACCACGCGAATGGTGGTGGGAATGACCCGCAGAGCGCCGGAGCCGTCGTGGCTGTTGACCAGCAGGATGTACGGATCAATCCTGTCCGTGGAACTGATCCGGTACTCTTTGGGGATACGGGCCAGCAGCCAGATTTTGCGTCCCTCATGGAGGGCCCCGGCGGTCTCATACATGGCGAGCTGTTCACCGACCAGTTGATCCATGAAGGCAAAGAGCTCGGCATTCTGAAAGACGCGATACCGCCGGGTTACGACGCCGAGCACCTGATGCGTATCGCCCCGGACATTGGCGACATGATTGGCAATCACCCGGCGCCGCCCATCGCCATGGACGGCCTGCAGCGGCCATTGCTCAACCGGCCAGTCCAGATGAGCCAGCTTGAGGGCTTCAGAGCCGGTGGCAGCATGTTGGACGACCGTCCCCAGACCGTGCCAGGGTGGCTCGCCGGCGACAAAGACCGCCGCCTGACCGGTGGTTTGATCGATCTCGTGTGGCATAGTTAAAACTCCTTTTTTTAGAAGCAGATGGAAAAGCCCCCCGCCATCCGGATGATGGACTCAAAGGGGGCTGGAAGAACAACAAAAAAAAGCATCTTTGGGTTTATGCGACGGTCGCATCCCGCAGATGCTCAGGGCGGATCTCACGCCGGGGCCGGAATCGGCGGGGTGAGGTGGATATGCGGAACGTATGACGACCGGATTCCGCTTCGATGGCCGCCTGAACATTGGTGCCCAGTGAGCGGATATCTTTGCGGGTCAGCCGATGGGCGGGGAAGAGGGATGACATGATAAAAAACTCCTTTCCACCCGGTGGGTGGTAAAAAAGAACAGAACAGAACAAAACAGAACAAAACAAGATGACGAAAAGCAACAACGCCGTGCGATCAGCACGTTCGGGGATGGGTATCTTTAGCGGGGCGTGGTGAGTTTACTGATGCGCCGGGCAGCGACTCTTGAATGGGCAGGTGGCGCAGTTCTGCGGTGAGGGGGCCGGATAAAAATTGCCGGCCTTCATCGCGGAATAGAGTTGGCGGAATGTGTCGCAGATATGCAGCACATTGGTGACGTGGCTTTCCGGTGGCGGCACATCACAGAGTTCAAAGACCGGCTTTTTGGCCTTGGTCAAAACACCGAAGTGCAATTCCACCGGGGTCTCACCCGAGATATCTGAACTGAGGATCTCATAGAGTCGGAGCTGATCGGCGGCTTCCGCCACCTTGGCCGGGTTCCACCGGCTGCGACTGGTTTTGAAATCCACCAGATGGATGGATCCGCCATGGGCGTAAATGAGATCAACCCGTGCCACAACATCGGGCAGATCATCGCTCAGGGGAGAACGGAATGATTCTTCAATGCCGATGATTTCCCCCGATGTCTCCGCCATGGGGCTCTGCAAAAAAGCCTTGAACATCCCTTCGGCGGTGGATTGCAGGGTGGCTTCATCCTCGTTCTTGTTGAAGCGGATCGGCACGCCCGGTTCATCCTCCTGCCGCCAGGCGTTCTGATAGGCTTCGAGCATGGCCTGATGATCGACCTTGGCGCCTTCCATCCGGCTGCGGAAAAAGTGTTCCAGACCGGTATGGACGGCGGATCCGAACTTCATGCTGGAGGCGATGAAGTCTTTGGGTGGCCGGGCGATATAGCTGTAGAAGAATTTTTGAGGGCAGGAACGCATGGTGCTGACCTGACTCCAGCTCAGGTGATCGGGCAGGGAGTTGGCAGCAACTTGCGGCAGACTCACGCTGACGGGTGGAGGTTGAGCGATCATCGACCACCTGCCTTTCCACCGGCCACAGCCGAGGTATCGAGGGATTTGAGCAGATCAATGAGCTCACTGGCCTGTCTCAGACGCAGATCCTCAATGGCACACCCCACTTCATCGCCGCAGACCTCCTGGGGATCGAGTCCCAGTCGGTGGGCGATGCTGAAGATGGCCCGCTTCTGGGAGGCGGTGAGCGGAGGCCCGTCAGCCGGTGCGACGCTACGGGCCTGATTGTTGGATGAGGTGGCGTTGTGGGCTTGCACCTGCCGCGTGTATCGCCCATTGGTGTGGCTACCGGCCTGACCGTTGGCACGGCCATGGGATTGGCCGTTGATAGCGCCATTGGCGGGTGACGGATGGGCAGGCTCGGCGGCGGCCCGATCCAAGGCCACCTGGGCCTGATGGTACAGATCGGCAATCTGAGCCTGAAGTTCGCCGGGGCGGGCCAGCAGGGATTGATCCAGCTCAGCTGTGACGTTGATGGAGTGCCCCTGAGATTGATAGTCGCGACTGGCCTTTCGCGACAAGCCGACATTGATGGATAAAGGCATAAAAGACTCCTTTGCCCCGATGGGGCGGTAAGAATAGAAAAAACATACAGATATGGACGAAAAACGCCCTTGGATTCAGCCGAGAATGGCTAAACCACTCCCAATCTATTATGACGCAAAATGGGGGTGAAATTAACCGGTGTGTGAACAGCGAACCGGGAATCAGGGAATTTTCTTGACCCCATATTTTGAATTGTTAGGATTGCCAGTGTTTGAGGTGTGAAATCCAATGAATAGGGAGGCAAATACGTGACAGTTGGTGACGATATAAAGAGCCTTCATTGGCTGGCGCAACAGTTCGACCAAATTTCCAGCGACTTTTTATCTGACTTTCGCGATATAAACTCGATACAACACCCGATAATGAAAATTTTTGCAAACGCCAAGTTCCGTAGCGACATCCCTAAGGAGCAACGGTTGCAAAACAAGCGCAAAATTAAATCT